>JAEUJP010000562.1 GCA_016793725.1 Myxococcaceae bacterium
CACCGCTCAGGCACCTCGCCCCCAAAGTGCTCGACGAGCAGTTCGCCGGCTCGCCGGTGCTCGTCACCATTCCCCTCTTCACGCTGCTCGGCTACCTGCTCGCCGAGTCGAAGGCGCCCGAGCGCATCGTCGGAGCCGCCCGGGCGTTCTTGGGGTGGATGCCGGGCGGCCTCGCCGTCGTCTGCCTCGTCGCGTCGGCGTTCTTCACCACGCTCACCGGCGGCAGCGGCGTCACCATCGTCGCCATCGGCGGCCTCTTGCTGCCGACGCTGCTCGGCCAGAAGTACCCCGAGAAGTTCTCGATGGGGCTCGTCACCACGGGCGGCTCGTTGGGTCTGCTCTTCCCCCCGTCGCTCGCGATTCTCGTCTACGCGCTCGTCGCCGGCCTCGACTTCACGCTCGCGTTCAAGGCGGGCCTCATACCCGGCGTGCTCGTGCTGGGCATTCTCATCGTCTATTCGCTGGTCGTCGGCGTGCGCGAGAAGGTGCAGCGCGAGCCGCTCAGGCTGTCGGCCCTCGGAGGCGCGCTCTGGTCGCTGAAGTGGGAGCTCGGCGTGCCCGTCATCATTCTCGCCACCATGGGCAGCGGGCTCGCCGGCCTCGACGAGAGCGCGGGCGTCGCCGTCGCCTACGCGGCCTTCTACGAGCTGTTCGTGCACCGCGACCTGAAGGTGAAGGCCGACCTGCCGCGGCTGCTGCACAAGTCGATGGCGCTCGCCGGCGCCGTCATTCTCATTCTGCTGATGGCGAACGCCCTGATGAACTGGGTCATCGACCGCCAGGTGCCGATGCACGTGCTCGAGGCGCTCACGTCGCTGGGCCTCACCGAGCGCTGGCAGTTTCTCATCGCGCTGAACGTGTTTCTGCTCGTGGTGGGCATGGTGATGGACGGGTTCTCGGCCATTCTCGTCGCCGTGCCGCTCGTGCTGCCGTTCGCCGCGCGCTTCGGCCTGCACCCGTTTCACCTCGCGATGATGTTCATCTTGAACCTCGAGCTGGCGTTCTGCATGCCGCCGCTGGGGCTCAACCTCTTCATCGCGGCCTTTCGCTTTCAGAAGCCGCTGTCGTCGCTGTACCGCAGCGCGCTGCCGTTCGTCGGCCTGCTCGCCCTGTCGCTCGGCATCGTGATGGCGTTTCCCTCGCTGTCGTCGGTGCTGGTGCAGGGCGACATCGACCGGGCCCGCGCCCGCGCCGAGAAGCTCGGCGAGCCCCCTCGCGAGGCCTGGGTGATGGAGTGCGTGCAGGCCGACACCCTGTCACCCCAGCCGTGCACCGAGGCCGATCGCATCAGGTACGCGAAAGACGCGGGCAGCGAAGACGACGACGACGCGTCGCTGTTCGAGCAGATGATGGGCGGCGGGGGCCCTGAAAACGGCGACGGCGCCGGCAGCCCAGAGGCGACCGACGCCGGCACCGAATCGGCAGACGCGGGAAGCTAGAACTGCGCGCCGCCCTCGCGGGCCTTCAGCTCGAGCTCTTCGTGCAGCTCGTTCACGCCCGGAGTGCCGCGCGCGATGCGCAGCGCCTGCAGCTTCTGCCACGCGGTCGCGACCGTGCCCGTCAGCCGCACCGCGCCGTTCTTCACCTCGAAGTCGACGTCGTCGTAGGCATCGTTCGCCGAGAAGCGCTTCTTCAGCGCGTCGGTGATGTCTTCGTCGCGCGCCTCGACCACCTTCACCTTGCGCGCCGGCACCAGCTCGAGCTGGTTCTTCACGCGCAGCACGCCGTTCACGCCCGCCGCGTGCGTCTCGGCCCGGTTCTTCCCCTCTTCCGTCGGCACCGCGCCGAACAGCGTCACGACGCCGTCGCGCGTGTCGACGTTGATGTCGGTGCCCGGCACGCCCTTCGCGACGAGGAGCTTCATCTTCACCTCGGTCGTGATGCGCGTGTCGGTCATGCTGTTGCGCTTCTCGATGCGCGGCTCCTTCGCGAACGTGAGGTTCTTCTCGTCGTCGCCGTAGGTGTCGGGCCCTTCGAGCTGGGCGACCACGCGGTTCACGCCCGCGATCTGGTCGACGTCGCCCACGGCGCGCAGGCGGTCGCTCACCGTGTTCACCTTGCCGGTGAGCAGCACGACGCCCTTGTCGACCGACTTCACGTTCAGGTCGCTGTCTTTGAGCGCCGGGTCTTCTTTCAGCAGCTTCTCGGCCTGGTCTTTGATGTCGGCGTCGCTGCGCGCGAACGTCTTTTCCTGCGCGCTCGGCACCACCTGCAGCAGGTTCTTCACCGCGCGCACGCCGTCGAGCTCTCGCACGGCCTTCTCGGCGGCCTTCTTCTGGTTCGCCGACTTCACCTTGCCGTACAGCGTGACGACACCTTCGGTCGTGTCGACGTGTACCTGCGAGCTCCTCAGCTCACCCTTGCCCAAGAGCGTCAGCTTCGACTTGGTCGTCAGCCACGCGTCGGGCGGCGCGGAGTCGGGGTTCGCAGTGAGCGCCGTCGCAATCAGAATCGCCGTGAAAGGGTTCATGGCGCTACCACGTCAGCAACCGCGGTGCCGCCTCGCCTTCACGGGCGTTTGGCGGCGTGAGACCGGGGCAAAACGCCCCGCTCGGTAACAAAAAAGGCCCGGTCGTCACCGACCGAGCCCTGGTTTGTGAAAGCCCCTTTCCGAGGCTCAGCCGTTGCGAACGTTCTGCGCCTGGAGGCCCTTGGGGCCCTTCGTCACGTCGAAGGTCACCTTCTGGCCTTCGGCGAGGGTGCGGAACCCGTCCATCTGAATTGCAGTGTGGTGGCAGAAGACGTCTTCGCCGCCGCCGTCCTGCACGATGAAACCGAAGCCCTTCGCATCGTTGAACCACTTCACAGTACCAGTAGCCATCTTTCGACTGTCCTTACGTTCTCGCCGGCGGAAAAGCCCGCCGGATCCCCCGTGCTCTCGGCCGGTGACAGCTGCAATTTGTAGCCGGACTGTTTTCGTGAAGTCCAACCGCCGCGGCGATCATGCCGCCCTGGGTGCGCGACACCCCTCCGGATCATTTGATCTGCCCGGCAAGCAAGAAAATCGGAGCGTAGAGCGAGATCATCGCCGCGAACGCGAGCGCGAGCCCACCGCCCGCGGTGAGCGAGAGCACGATGGCGCGCTCGTTCGGTCGCGCGAGCCCGGCGGCCGTGCCCACGCCGAGAAAGAGCAGGGCGGCCAGCGGCGCGGCCTTCGTGAGCGCGATGCGCGTCGCGACCGGCAGCTCGCCGCCGAGGTCGGCGAACATCAGCGCGAAGCGCGGCGCGATGCTCACGAGAAAGGTGATGAAGAAGAGCGCGCTCGCGAGAATCGCGACCAGCGAGAAGCTCACGATGGGGCGCCAGGGGTGGGTCATCTGAAGAGCGGCAGCCAGCCCGCCCATGCGAGGTACGCGGCCGACACCGCGCCGACCGCAATGCCGAGGCCTGCGAGCAGCAGGCGGTCTCTGCGCTGGAAGAGCGCGACCGCGAAGATTGCGCCGAGCAGTGCGACGACGCACACACCAGTAGCCGGGTGCACTGCGAGCCGCGTCACTGCGGTGAAGTGAACCTGCCCCTCGGTGCGCAGCCGGAGCACCACGGCTCTACCGGCAGCGACGAAGGCGACGTGACCGACGGCGAGCAGCGGTGCGAACGTGAGCGCTGCCGCTTCGCCGGTTCTCAGACCTCGAGCAGCATGCGCTCGGGCGTCTCGATGCACTCTTTGATCCTCACCAGGAACTGAACGGCCTCGCGGCCGTCGATGAGCCGGTGATCGTACGAGAGCGCGAGGTACATGATCGGCCGCACCACCACCTGACCGTCGCGCGCCACCGGCCGCTCGACGATGTTGTGCATGCCCAAGATGCCCGTCTGCGGCGGGTTCAGAATCGGCGTCGACAACATCGAGCCGAAGATGCCGCCGTTCGAGATGGTGAACGTGCCGCCCTGCAGGTCGCCCAGCGTCAGCTTGTCGCTGCGCGCCTTGTTGCCCAGCTCGGCGATCGCCTTCTCGAGCTCGGCCATCGACAGCCGGTCGGCGTCGCGAACGATCGGCACCACCAGCCCGCGCGAGCCCGACACCGCCACGCCCACGTCGTAGTAGTGGTGAAAGACGACCTCTTCGCCGTCGATCGACCCGTTCACCGCGGGAAACGCCTTCAGCGCCTCGATCGCCGCCTTCACGAAGAAGCTCATGAAGCCGAGCTTCACGCCGTGCTTCTTCTCGAACCGCTCACCGTGCGCCTTGCGCAGCGCCATCACCGCGCCCATGTCGACCTCGTTGAAGGTCGTCAGAATCGCCGCGTTGTTCTGCGCCTGCAGCAGCCGCTCGGCGACCCGCTTGCGCAGCGTCGTCATCGGCACGCGCTCTTCGGCGCGCGGCCCCGTCGGCGCCTTCAGCTGCGTTGCGGGCAGGTTCGGCACCTGCGTGTGCACCACCGGCGGGTGCACCGACGCCTTCAGCACGTCGTCTTTCATCACCCGCCCGTTCGAGCCCGAGCCCGCCACGTTCGCCGTGTCGATGCCCTTGTCGGCCGCCACCGCACGCGCCACCGGCGTCGCCGGCGCCTGCGACTTCGACGTCGCGGCCGCCGAGGCCGGCGCCTCGGCCTTCGCTGCCGGCGCCTCGGCCTTGGCCGCTGCCTTGCCCGCCGCGCCCTCGGCGATGACCGCGAGCACGTCGCCGATCTTCACCTTCGACCCGGCGGGGTAGTTGATCTTCGAGATCGCGCCGGCCGTCGGCGCCTGAACGTCGATCGTGACCTTGTCGGTCTCGAGCGCGACCACCGGCTCGTCGACGGCGACCGCGTCGCCCTCTTTTTTCTTCCACTGACCGACCACCGCTTCGACGATCGACTCACCCAGCTGCGGCACCGTCACATCCATCGTTCCGTCATCCCTTCGCCAGCGCTTCTTCGACGAGCGTCTGTTGTTCGAACTGGTGCGTCTTCAAGAAGCCCGTCGCCGGGCTCGCGCTCTCTGGTCTACCCACATAGCTCAGCTTCGCCTTCGGCGCGTGCTGGAGCAGCAACGCCATCAACGGCTCCAGCAGGTACCGCCACGCCCCCGAGTTCTTCGGCTCTTCTTGCACCCAGTACACGTCGGTGAGCTTCGGGTACCCCTTCAGCGTCTCGACCAGCTCGGGCAGCGGCAGCGGGTACAGCTGCTCGAGCCGCGCGATCGCCACGTTCTCGCTCTTCTTCGCCGCCGCGAGGTCGAAGTACACCTTGCCGCTGCACAGCAAGAGCCGCGTCGCCTTCGCGTTCGGAGCGTCGCTGATGACGCGCTGGTACGTGCCGGTGCCGAGCGCCTCCCACGGCGAGGCCGCCTCGGGCAGCCGCAGCAGGCTCTTCGGCGTCATCACGATCAGCGGCTTGCGAATCAGCCGCAGCACCTGCCGCCGCAGGAGGTGGAAGATCTGCGCCGCGGTGGTGGGGTAGCAGACCTGCAGGTTGTCTTCGGCCGCGAGCTCGAGAAATCGCTCGAGCCGCGCCGACGAGTGCTCGGGCCCGGCCCCCTCGTAGCCGTGCGGCAACAGCAGCGTGAGGCCCGACTGCCGCTTCCACTTGTCTTCTGCCGCGGCGATGAACTGGTCGATCATCACCTGGCCGTTGTTCGCGAAGTCGCCGAACTGCGCCTCCCACGCGACGAGC
>JAEUJP010000287.1 GCA_016793725.1 Myxococcaceae bacterium
TACGACGGACCTCCGCTGAACGTCGATGTCCTCCCACCACGAGATCTGCTGCGACAACTGCAGGCCGTAGTTCTGAACCTGCCACTTCTCGACGCGCCACCGATGATGTTTCGCCTGCGTCCATTCAAGAGGCGCTCTGCCTGCAGAACGGACCCAACCTGTCGCCAGGTTCAGCGAGGGACGCTTGCGCTGTCGCCTGTGAACACCGGCGATCACCAGTTGCACTCCACGTCGGCTTGCCAGCCGTCGCATCGAGCGACTCTGCGAGTCACTCAGCGCGAGCTCGGGAAGAACTACGACGTCGACACGACGACCCTGGCGTTCACACTCAGAAATCAGCTCGCTGACGAAATTCGACAGTGCTTTCGGCGATGGGCTTCTCCCCCACCGGTGCGAAAGCCGCAAATGCCCCCAGAGTTGGCCGCGGACCTTCGTACCGGAGAAGTCACTGGCGAGAACTTCATAGGGGAACGGGACGAGAAGAACTCCCATTGTTGTTCGCTGCGCCGTTGTGTCGCGAGGGTCGAGGTGCTGGGCCTGAACAATTCGCTGGGGAGGAAGAAGCGCAAGGTGCAGCGACAGGGACCTGACGTTGCATCCGACGGTTGGGGTTCGTGTCTTGGGCAAGACGCAGCACTCGTTCGGGTCCAGCAGCCACCCCAGAGAGGCGTCACGCATACGCGGCGCGATGTGGTCTTGCGCCAATCGCGCGACAAACGAACGGCGACCGAATCCGACACCCACGCACGCCTCGTCGGCTGCCGCCATGATTTCGAGTCCGGCAAGCGCCCAATTCGGGAGCTCAGGGGTGTCCGTGGCAGACCGCAGTTCCTCGTCCCAATACTGAGTAAGCACGTCCCACCGGCGCGAGAGCCACGAGCCGATCTCCATGTCCATCCAGGCGCGACCGCGCCGCCGCGCAGTGCTTGGAAACCTCGCGCCGAGGCCCAGTCCGCCTCGCACGCCATAGTGCGCGTAGGCCTCCGAGAGCTTGATGATGGTCGCAGCCACTGCAAAGGCATCTGGTGGCCAACGTGGCGGCTCTGCCCAGTGAGATCGAACAGCTGGATTGACGTCAGCTGCGTCGATTTTGTCGTAGGAGTCTGACCCCAAAGGAAGAAGTCGACTGATCACATCGCCGATGGTCCTCAACGAGGCCTAACCCCCCCGAAGCGTGTCGGGTTGAGAGATTGCGTACGAGAGCGACAATCTACTGCCGTCGAGACACTACCGCGTCATCACCGTCACCCCGGCATCGCTGATGAGGTACAGGCGTTCGCCCTGCACCCAGCCGCTGGCGTACTCGCCGTCGATGTGCTCGCACGTGAGGCCGCCATCGGCTTCGACCCTCAGAATTGCGACCCGCCCCGGGTGGTCGATGAAGACCGGCGCCCGACCGCGGGCAGTGCCGATGGCGCTCGACACGACGCGCCCCTCGATGTCGACGTAGCCCGTCGCACCGCCTGCGCTGAACCACACCCGCTCGGGCTCGATGGTGTGCGGGTTGCCTGCCGCGGGGAAACACCGGAGTCCTCCGTCCGGGGCCACGGGGACCTGGCAGTACCCATCGTTGCTCGCCGCCCACCACCAGCCCGCATCGGGCCCGAGCGCCGCCGGCGACACGAGCTCGGTGCTGTCACCTTCGATGGGCGGCACGTTCTCGGGCAACCGAAACTCGAGCGTCGACCAGCCCCCGCCGTCGAGCTCGAAACGAATGACCCGATCCGAGATGGCGCTGAAGCCGGTCGACTCCGAGGCGGCCAGGACGGAATCGAGGAGCGGACTCGGGTTCGCGGGCTCCTGAACCAGGCCACCGGCCGTGTCGACGTAGCGGTGCTGCCCCATCGGCGACGTGAGCCAGATAACGTCGCCCGCGACGACCGCCCTCGATGAGGCCCAGCCGCTGAGCGTCACCTCGGGCTCACCCGCGTGCAGCAGCGACGTCGTGGCGCGGTCGCGGCACACGAGCGAGCCTCGCGCCGTCGCCTGACCTCTGCACGTGGTGCTCGCCCGCAGCGGAATCGTCGCGAGCACCGTGTGCGGCCGCCGCACGGCGCCCACCAGCACACCTTGCGAGACTGCGAGGTTCGGCTGGAACACGACGCGGTAGTGGTACGGCCCTGAGCCCTGCGGCGTGAAGCGCAGCTCGACGAACGGCGCAGTCTCGTTGACCAGCTCCCACTCGACGTCGTCGACGGGCTGGTTGTTCTCGTCGACGAGCTCGGCGGTGAACCAGGCCGGTCGGCCGGTGCACACGAACACGCGTGTTCCGATGCGCGCCTGGTAGGGCACGCCCCGCTCGAAGAACGGAATGATGTCGGCGATGGCGTCAGACGGGCACGGCGGCTCTGCAGTTCTGTTCGTGCACCCCGAGGCGACAACGAGCATGAGCCAACCCAGAACGGCCGCAACTCGTGGTGGAGATCGCAACGGCTGAAGGCTAGACCACCCGGCCATGAGCCACCGCATTCGCAAAGCTGCAGTTCTGGGTTCCGGAGTCATGGGCAGCGGCATCGCCGCCCACCTCGCCAACGCCGGCATCCCCGTCGTCATGCTCGACCTGAAGAAGGAGTTCGTCGACAACGCGATGGCGCAGCTGCGCAAGCAGAAGCCGGCTCCGCTGTTTTCGCTCGCGGCGCTGCCGCTCATCACGACGGGCACGTTCGACGCCGACCTGTCGAAGATTTCAGACTGCGACTGGGTCGTCGAGGTCGTGAAGGAAGACCTCAAGATCAAGCAGGCGCTCTTCGCCAAGGTCTAGCCGCTGCTCAAGAAGGGCGCGATCATCAGCTCGAACACGTCGGGCCTCAGCATCAAGGGCATGACCGAGGGCCGCGGGGCCGAGTTCAAGAAGAACTTCCTCGTCACGCACTTCTTCAACCCGGTTCGCTACATGAAGCTGCTCGAGCTGGTGGCGGGCGAAGAGACCGACCCCGCGGTGATGAAGCAGCTCGCCGAGTTCGGTGAGCGCGTGCTCGGCAAGGGCATCGTCTACGGCAAAGACACGACGAACTTCATCGCGAACCGCATCGGCACGTTCGGCATGATGCGCATTCTGCAGAAGATGCAGAGCGAGGGCTTCAGCATCGAAGAGATCGACAAAATCTTCGGCCCCGCGCTCGGCCGCCCGAAGTCGGCCGTGTTCCGCACCGCAGACCTCGTCGGCCTCGACACGCTCTTTCACGTCACGAAGAACTGCTACGACTCGCTGACGAGCGACCCCGAGCGCGAGACGTTCAAGCCGCCCGAGTTTCTCGTGAAGATGGTCGAGAAGGGCATGCTCGGCGACAAGTCGGGCGGCGGCTTCTACAAAAAAGACAAGAAGGGCGAGGGCGAGAAGCAGATTCTGGCGCTCGACCTGAACAGCCTCGAGTACCGGGCGCAGAACAAGGTGCGGTTCGACTCGCTCGGCGCGATTCGTGAGATCGAGTCGCTGCCCGAGAAGATCGCGACTTTCGTCTCGCACGGCGACAAGGCGTCGAAGTTCGGCGAGCTGATCACGCTCGAGACGCTGGCGTACGCGTCGCGGCTGCTGGGTGAGATCGCCGACGACTACGTGAACGTCGACCGCGCGCTGCGCTGGGGCTTCGCGTGGGACATCGGCCCCTTCGAGACGTGGGATGCGATCGGCGTGAAGAAGGGCCTCGAGCGCATGAAGGCGCTGGGCCTGAAGCCGGGCGCGTGGGTCGAAGAGATGGTGGCGAAGGGCCGCGACCGCTTCTACGGCGTCGAGGGCACGCACGACACGTACTGGGACGCGCGGTCGAAATCGAACGCCCGCGTGCCGGTGAACCCGCGCAACATCTCGGTCGAGGTGCTGCGGCGCGGCAACGCGAAGGTCGAGGGCAACGAGAGCGCGTCGCTGTGGGACATGGGCGACGGCGCGCTGCTGCTCGAGTTCCACTCGAAGATGAACAGCATCGATGATCAGATCACCGAGCTGATGGAAAAGGCCGTCGTCGTCGCCGAAGAGAAGTTCAAGGCGCTCGTCATCGGCAACGACGGCGCGAACTTCTCGGTCGGCGCCAACATCGGCGCGCTGATGATGGGCATCGGCTCGGGCGAGTGGGAAATGGTGAAGAACATGGTTCGCCGGTTCCAGAACGCGAACCAGCGCCTGCGCTACTCGTCGATTCCCGTCGTGACCGCTCCGTTCGGCATGACGCTCGGCGGCGGCGCCGAGGTGACCATGGCCGGCAACGCGGTGCAGGCGAGCGCCGAGACGTACATGGGCCTCGTCGAGGTCGGCGTCGGCCTGATTCCCGGCGGCAGCGGCAACCTGCAGCTGATGCGCAACGTGTTCGGGGCCGCGGCCGGCTCGAAAGACTTCGACGCGCTGCCGTTCTTGAAGAAGCTGTTCCTCACCATCGGTGTGGCGAAGGTGGCGACGTCGGCTGAGGAGGCGAAAGAGGCCGGCTTCCTGC
Source organism: Myxococcaceae bacterium (assembly GCA_016793725.1). Taxonomy (GTDB): domain Bacteria; phylum Myxococcota; class Myxococcia; order Myxococcales; family Myxococcaceae; genus Xiheicaenimonas; species Xiheicaenimonas phototrophica. The sequence continues at coordinate 4,425 of JAEUJP010000287.1, forward strand.
TCGCGCAAGACGGCATCTCGATGTCGCGCGACGCGCTGCTCGCCGATGCGAAGGCGCGGGCGCTGGGCATGGCAGATGCGGGCTTCATGCCTCCGCGGCCGACGACCTTCTTGCTGCCGGGCCGCAGCGGTGCGGCGACCATCGACATGCTGCTCTACGACATGGAGCTGAACCACCAGATCAGCGAGCACGACCGGAAGATTGGCAAGAAGCTCGCCACGGTGCTCACGGGCGGCGACACGTCGGCCAGCGTGCCCGTGACCGAGCAGCAGCTGCTCGATCTCGAGCTCGAGGCGTTCTTGTCGCTCTGCGGCGAAGAGAAGACGCAGGCGCGCATCATGCACATGCTCGAGAAGGGCAAGCCGCTGCGCAACTGAGCATGGCGGGCACGGCGGGCAGCGACGACGAGATTGCCGCGATCAACGTGACGCCGTTGGTCGACATCACGCTCGTGCTGCTCATCATCTTCATGGTGACGGCGAGCTTCGTGGTGCGGCAGACCGTCGAGGTCGACTTGCCGCGGGTGGTGCGGGTCCACTTTTTCGAGCGGCGATGAGGGTAGAAATCTCTACCTGACGCCGCTCCAAAATGTCGACCTTCGCCCCCTCGGCCCCCAAGCTCCTGGTCGCTGCGCTCCCGTTGCCGCGCCAGAGGCGCGAAGGTCAGGAGGGAACGGCGGGGCGATGGAAATGAGCAGCCGCTTCCCCGTCTGCCACACGATGAGCGTGTCGGGTCACCGCCCGCGATTCAGGCGCTGGAGCTGACACAGCTCGGCCTGAACGGCCGTTCGACCAACGCGTCGCCGCGAGCCTCGTTACTTCGCCGTCTCGATGATGACCTCCTTCACGCGCGTATCGAGCGCCCGCAGCGCATGCCCATCGAGCCCCAGCGCGTGCGCGCTCGAGTCGATCTCGGCCCGGCCCTGAACGATGCTGCTCGGGCAGCGCCGCCACCGCACCAGCGCCGACACCAGCCGCACCACGTGCAGCTCGGTGAACGTCGGCCCCTCGGGCAGCTCGAGCTCGTGGTGGTTCTTCGCGATCATGGCCGCCGACCTCGGCAGCTCGAGCCGGTCGTGCGTGAGCCCGCCGAGCTCGACGTGCACCGCATCGACCACCGCTTCGATCTGCGCCGCCGGCAGTGAGCCGCGCCCCTGGGTCAGCGCCACCAGGCACCGCAGCGCCACCGGCCGCCCGATGTCGTGCAGCACCGCGCCCAGAAACACGCGGTCGGTGTTCGTGCCGCGCACGTCGAGCGACTTCTCGGCCGCCACCTTCGCCGTAACCACTGCGTCGAAGTAGCAGGCCTCGAGCTGCGGCTTCACCCACGCGAGGTGCGCCTGCAGGTTCGGCTGAAACAGCGTGCGCGCCGCCACGATGCCCGCCACGCGCCCGGTCTCTTGCGCCCCGAGCCTCACCAGCGCGTCGCGCACGGTCTCGACGACCTCGCCGCCGCGGTGTGCCGCCGTGTTCGCGCTGCGCAAGACGCCCGCGCTCAGCGCCGGGTCTTGCTGCACCAGCTGCGTCAGCCGCTGCATCGGGAACTGCGGCTGCGCCAGCAGGGTGATGACCTGCAGCGACGCCGCCTGGCTCGCCGTCGGCACCGGCGGGTCGTTCTCGAACGCCATCTTCACCTGGTCGACGAGCTCGGGGTCGGCGACCGCGGGCGCCGGCGCCTGCAGCGCGTCGAAAGGGCGTTGCGCGGCGCGCGTCGCGGGGGTCGGTGCCGTGCGCGGAGCCGTTGCGGTCGCTGAGAGGGCCATGCCCGTCGCACTGCACGCGCGGCGCCAGCGGTGATCACCCCGGCTTTCCTCCGCGTCCCGAGGGGCATGCGCGACCCACGGTCCCGGGAAGACTCACCCGCTGCGATCAGCGCCGGCAACGAAGCAGCGCGAGCCGGTAGACGGCTGGTTTGGCAACGGGTCGAGATCGACCCCGCGTCAGAGCTGACACCGCCCTGACCCGCACCCGACGGGGGGATGCACCCTGGCCAGCCCCTTGCTCTGGGAAATCGGCCATGAGCGACAAGCCTTTACGCAGGGTGCTCCTGGTCGACGACGAAGAGCACGTGACGCGCGCTCTCGAGCGCGCGCTGCGCAAAGAAGGCTACGAGATCAGCTCGGTGAACGACCCGCGTGAGGCCCTCGCACTGCTCAAGACCCAGGCGTTCGACATCGTCATCAGCGACCACCTCATGCCCGGCATGAACGGCATCGACTTCACGAAGCTGGTTCGCGACCGTTACCCCGACATGCTGCGCATCATGTTGACGGGGCAGCCCGACACCGACATGGTGATTCAGGCCATCAACCACGGCGAGGTGTACCGCTTCGTGAAGAAGCCGTGGAACGACCTCGACCTCAAGTGCACGCTCAGCTTCGCGTTCGAGCACCTCGATACCGTTCGGGAACAGCGCCGCACCTCGGCCGTCGTTCGCCGTTGGAATTCGATTTTCTAGGGCCATCGGCGATAGTGGCCGCGAGTGCTTCTCGCCGCCGTGCTCGCGCTGGGTCTGACCGCCACCGGGGCGGGTGATGAAGACGCGGGCGCCGCGGCCGAAGCCGACCTGCCGCCGGCACTGGCGGCGCCGGGCGAAGAGCCACCGGTGCCGGCGCACTACGACAGCGCGCCGCTGAAGCTCGACGGTCGCGTCATCGACTTCTTGCCCGATGCCGGCGTGAAGCCCCCGGAGCCTTCGTGGCTGAAGATTCGCGGCAACAAGGTGTTGCCCGACGAGATGTACCGCAACGCGTTGCAGTTCCCCGAAGGCACCGAGCCCGACGCCGCGACCGCCGCGTACATCGAAGAGACGCTCTATGGCTTTCTCGTCAAGAGCGGGTACGAGCTCGCGACCGTCGGCGCCGTGCTGACGAAAGACGGCATCGACGTTCAGATCGACGAGGGCCAGCTCGAGAAGGTGGTCTTCACCGGGCGGCTCACGTTCAACACGCTGCGCTTTCGCCTCGAGCTGTTCATCGACCAAGAGGTGTTCAACCGGCCCGCGCTCGAGCGCCAGCTGGCGCGCCTTTCCGAGCGCATCGGCCTCAAGCTCGTGCGCTGGTCGCTCGTGCCGACGCCGAACCCCGACCACATCGGGCCGCAAATCGAGAGCATCGGCACCATCGAGGGCTTTCAGATTCTGCACGCGCGCAAGCGCTACGAGCTGTGGTTCTTCTTCGAAGAGAAGGAGTGGGACACCGGCGTCGGCCTCGACCTGCGCAGCGGCTACATCGACGGTCTCGAGATCGGCCTCAACTACCAGGGCATCGGGAAGTGGGACGACCGCTGGCGCGTCTCGGCGAGCGGCGGCCTCGGCCTGCGCTATCGCATCGAAGACCACGGCCTGTACCCGTGGTTCTCGCGAGCGATGGCCGAAGGTCAGTGGCACTCGCGGAAGTTCTGGGGCCGCGCCCGGCTCGGCGGCATCTTGAACGCGACGCTGGTGAACCGGCAGCGCATCGACCTCGACGTCGAGAAGTTCTTTCAGGCGAGCTCGTTCTTGCAGGCGCAGCTGTCGTTCGAGTTCGGCAGCGCGCACATCATTCCCGCGTTCGGCGTTCAGTGGCGACGGGCGTTCGGCATCGAGCCGACGCCGAACTGGGACCCGCGGGCGATACCTCCGAACAACCACAGGCTGCGGGCGTACTTCGACCTCGCGGCCGACTGGGTCATCGACCCCGAAAACCAGCGGTGGGACAGGCAGCACAAGGTGCTGCTCAACGGCAGGTATTATTTCGGGCGCGCGCTCGACCCGTTCACGTCGCCGTTCGACGGGCAGCTGACGAGCTACGCGTGGTTCCAGTTCTACTACCAGAAAATCTTCGAGTTCGGCTGGCACGACCTCTGGCTGCGTACGCGCGGGCGCATGCAGTTCGGCGACATTCTGTTCGACGACGAAGAGGCGGTGGCCGAGGTGCTGCGCGGCGTCTTCAACCGCAGCTTCATGCGCAAGGGCGGCCACGTCGACGTCGAGTTCCGCTTCAGCCTGAACCGCGACGTGCTGAAGCTCAGCTTCTTCACCGAGGTCGCCCTCTACGGCGAGGTCTGCCGGCTCACCGACCCGACGCCCGCCGACGCCGGCGCGTGCCGGCTCGTGAAGAAAGACGACGAGGTGTTGCGGCTCGGCATCTCGGCCGGCCCGGGCCTGCACGCGCTCATTCAGGGCATGTTCCAGATGGACCTGTACGCCACCATCGGCTGGCGCACGCGCTCGCAAGAGCTCGGCGACCAGATGTTCGCGTTCGGCGTGACGGCGTTCTTGAACAAGACGTTCTGATTTCAGACTCCCTCGAGCGGATGCACGCGCAGCGCGCGGCTCGAGCAACAACGGCCGAGCCGAACGTCTGGGCGCGCTGCGCCGCATCCGCTCGACGGAGCGATTCTTCGAGCGCTTGCTTCAGCGGGAGCCGGGTGCCTGACGCCCGTGGCGCTCGGCGCGCTGAGCTTCGAGCCAGCCGCGCTTCGTGAACACGTGAAACTTCGGCTCGCCCTGCTCGAGCGCGACGCCGATGCCGAGCGCGCGCACGTGCGCCTCGACGGCGCCGGTCGCCCGGCCGTGCTCGAGCTCGACCTCGCCGCGCGCCGTCGTCACCCCCATGCTCGCCTGCGCCAGCTCGACGTGAACCTTCGAGGTGTTCCCCCGAATCTCGAGGCCGCGCGCCGTCAGCCGACCGTCGCCGAGCACCAGCGGCACCACGAACGGCACCCGGCCCTTGAGCGCCGCCTTCACTCCGGCTGCATCGGGAACCTCGATTTCATCGGCGGCCAGCCGAAACGACGCGAGCCGCGGGCCGGCCGTCAGGTCGTTCGTCGAGAGCTTCACGAACCCTTCGAGCTCGGGCACGTTCGCCACCATCGGGCCCGGCACCAGCAGGTGACCGCGCGCCGAGCTGCGCAGCGTGAGCGGCTCGTCTCTCTGCTGCTCGAACGCGGCGGTCAGCTCGCCCTCGAACCCGACACCCTTCTCGTGCACCCAGCGCACGTTCGGCAGCGAGAGGTTCACTTCAGTGCCGAGTGAAACCCTGCCGCTGTGCACGTGCGCCTCGACGTCGAGCGTGCCCTGGCCCTCACCCTCGAACCCGTAGATGCGGGCGAGCGAGAGGTCGTCGATGCTGCCGTGAAAGTGGCCGTCGACGTTGAGCCCGCCCAGCATGCGCAGCTTCTCGGTGCGCACGATGGGCGTGCGCGTGATGACGGTGACGGCCTCGCCTCCGAACGCCTTCGAGACCTCGTGGCGGCCGACGGTGACGGTACCGGGCGCGAGCCTCAGCTCGGCGGGGCCGACCCAATACGACTCCATCGGGCGCACCTCGAAGTCGCCGCTCGCGCGGCCCACACCGTTCCACCGGAACTCGAGCACCCACAGCTCGCGCACGACGGCGTCGACGCGGTCGAGCTGCACGCTCCACGGCTTCTTCTTCTTCTGCGGCGCGTTCGGCTCGGGGCGAGGCCCGAACACGAACGGCACGACGCCGGCGATGCCCGGCTGCGCCGCGTCGCGCAGGCTGCCGAAGGTGGCCGGCTCACTCTTCTTCTGCAGGCGCCACGCGACGGCTCTCGAGCGCACGTCTTCGGCGTGAAAGCGGCGCTGAAAGAGCTCGAGCAGGTGAATGTCGGCGCGGGTCTCGCCGAGCTCCAAGTCGAACGCGACCGACCACGACGCGTAGCTCATGCGGAAGTCGCGAACCCAGACCTTGCCCGGCCACCAGGTGAGGGCGCGGCCGTAGCTCATCGAGAACTTCGTGGGGTTCTGGTTGGTGAGCCGGGTGAGCAGCCCCGACGCGAGAAACGCGTTCGCGACGATGACGTAGAAAAGTAACGGAGACGCGACGAGCAGGGCGAGCTTGAGCAGACGGCGACGCACCAGCGACCGGCTGCGAGGTTCGTGCCGTGGGTCGGCTTCTCACAAATATGCGTGCGATTCGCCCCGACCTGAGGCATTTGCGTCTGCAGGTGCGGCAGAACTCCTCATGAACGAGCCGGCTCCTCCGTCAGGCAGCCAACCGATTCCGCCTCCTCCGCCTGAAAAACCGGCCGAGGTGCAGGGCGCTCAGCCTCCGTCTGCGCAGGCCGACCCGACGGGCCAGCAGCAGGCGCAGCCGGGTCAGCAACCAGGTCAGCCGCCGGGTCAGCCGGGGCAGCCGGGTCAGCCGGGTCAGCCGGGGTTGCCGGGCCAGGGTCGTCGCCGTCGGCGTCGCCGGCGTCGCGGGCCGCGGCCGGTCGAGGTGCTGCAGCAGGGGCAAGACATCGCGGCGCAGATTTCGGGGGTGGCGCAGCGGCGGTTCGGCATCAACAACCTGCGGCAAGAGCAGATCGACGCGATGACGGCGGTGCTGCAGGGCCGTGACACGCTGGTGGTGATGCCGACGGGGTTCGGCAAGTCGCTCATCTACCAGGTGCCGGCGCTGCTCTCGTCGAGGCCGACCATCGTGGTGTCGCCGCTCATCGCGCTGATGATGGATCAGCAGGCCTCGCTCATGCGCCGGGGTATTCGGGCGGTGCGGCTCGACTCGACGGTGAGCGGCGACGCGCGCAAAGAGGCGATCGAGCGCATTCAGAAGGGTGGTCAGCTGATCATCCTCACGACGCCCGAGACGCTGGAGTCACCGAAGACGGCGCCGCTGTTCGAAGCGGCGAAGCCGGGGCTCATCGCGGTCGACGAGGCGCACTGCATCTCAGAGTGGGGTCACGACTTTCGGCCCGCGTACCTGCGCATCGGCATCGTGCGGTCGCGGCTCGGCAAGCCGCCGGTGCTCGCGCTGACGGCGACGGCGACGCCGAAGGTGACGGGCGACATCAGCGTGCGGCTGATGCTCGACAACCCGTTCGTGGTGCGGGCGCCTCCGCACCGCGAGAACCTGCTGCTCGGGGCCGAGGTGGTGCCGGGCAACCTGAAGCCCGACGCGGCGGCGCGGTGGCTGCGGCGGCTGCCGCGGCCGGGCATCGTGTATTGCGCGACGACGGTCGAGGTCGACAACATCTGGCGCGCGCTGAACCGCGCCCAGATTCCGGCGGCGCGGTACCACGGCAAGATGGCCAAGATCGAACGTGAGGCGTCGCAGCGGCGCTTCATGAAGCCGTCGAAGCGCATCGTGATGGTGGCGACCAGCGCGTTCGGCATGGGCATCGACAAGCCGAACATTCGGTACATCATTCACTACCAGGCGCCGGGCGCGATCGAGCAGTACGTGCAAGAGGCGGGTCGCGCCGGTCGCGACGGGCTGCCGTCGCACTGCATTCTGCTGTTCGACCCGAAAGACCTCGACACGCACCGGTACCTGCAGCGGCAGTCGCGCGCGAACCTGGGCCAGCTCGACCGCGTCGCGGTGGCGCTGGCGGCGTGGGCGGCGAAGGGCGAGCCGGTGAGCATCGACGCGCTGGCGCTGTCGGCCGAGGTGCCGAAGGCGACGTGCAGCTCGCTGGTCACCGAGCTGTACGACGCGGGCATCATCGAGCCCGACCAGGGTGGCATCTCGGCGATGATTCCGGCGAACGAGATCGAAGAGGCGGTGAATGACCTCGCCGGCCGGCTCGAGACGAAGCGCCGCGAAGACGAGAAGCGCCTGAACGAGGTCGCTGCGTACGCGAACAGCGACGACTGCCGCTCGGTGGTGATTCGCAAGTACTTCGGCGAGGCGAACCCACCGAACTGCAACCACTGCGACCGCTGCGCGGTGATGGGCCGCATGAAGGGCAAGTTCGTGCCCGACGAGCAAGAGAACGCGCCGTCGCGGCCGGGGCGCGGTGGTCGGCGCGGGCGAGATCGCGACGACGATCGGCGGGGCCGGCGCGGCAAGCGGCGCGGGCGCCGCGGGCGCGGGCGTGACCGCCACGGCGGGCCTGGCGGGCCAGACGAGCAGCGGCCGCCGCAGGCGGTGCAGGGGCTGCAGCCCCCGGCGCCTGAAGACGACGACGATGATGACGACGACGAGATGTTCGTCGGTGAGGCACAGCCGCTGATCATCGGCGACGCGTCGGTCGAGCAGCCCGACGCGCCGATGCCGGCGGCTCGGCCGCGGCCGGTGGCTCCGAAGCCGGGTGGGGTGCAGCTGCCGGGCGGCGTGCAGGTGCGCCGCCCGCAGACGGTGCAGCCGCGCCCGGTGACGCCGGGTGGTGCAGCGCAGGCGCCGGGCAGCGTGACGAGCTCGCAGGGCACGCAGGGAAGCGGCGGCGATGCGGTGCGCGCGTGGCGGCGCGCCGACGCGCCCGCGGCGCCCGCGGCGGCTGGAGCCCCGAAGGCGATTCGTGTGTTCGACCCGCGGTCGGCTCCGGTGAAGCAGGCGGCCGTGGCCGATGGGCCGATTCCCGAGCCCGCGCCGGTGGTGGTGAAGCCGGTGGTGCCCGTGCGGCCTGCGCCGGTGGCGCCGAAGCCGGCTCCGGTGGCGGCGCCCGTCGCCGCTGAAGCGCCTGCGGCGGTCGTCGAGAAGCCGGCGGCGAAGAAGAGGGCGGCGGCGGCGAAGAAGAAGGCCCCCGCGGCAAAGGCGAAGGCGAAGGCGAAGGCTCCAGCTGCGAAGAAGAAGGCGCCCGCGGCCAAAAAAGCGCCGGCGAAGAAGCCGGCCGCGAAGAAGCCGAAAGCGAAGAAGGGCGAGTGAAGCGCGCGCTGGTCGCGCTGTGTCTCAGCGCAGCGGCCTGCAAAGAGAAGCCGGTTGCGGCGCAGACGCCGGTGGCTCCTCCCGTCGCGCCTGCCGTGCCCGTCGCAGTTCAGCTCACGAAGGCGGCCGAGCTCGTGCGGCTGCCCGACGGCCCGTTCGTGCTGAAGCGCGGCGACGACTCCGTTCAGGTCGAGGGGGCGTTCAAGGGCGGCAAGCGAGACGGCGTGTGGCGCAGCTTCTACGGGCCCGCGAAGCCCGGCGACGCCGCGGTGAAGGCGGTCGAGGTGCGCTACGCGAACGGGCATCGCGACGGCGAGCTCGAGACGTGGCTGCCGCGGGGGGCGTCGTGGCTGCGCGGCAGGTGTTCGGCGGGGAAGTGTGGCGTGAACGGCGAGCTGAGCGAGGTGCTGGCGTTTCTGGGTGAGCCCGATGCGGCGCGGCCCGATGCGGGGGTGGTGCGGGCGGGCGGCGACATCGTGTCGGCGCGCGGCAAGACGTTGGCGACGCTGCGCGACGACACCGTCGTGCTGAGCGGCACGTTCGACGACGACGAGAAGGTGACGGTGAAGCTGCCGGCGGCGGCGCGCGCGGGGGCCGAGACGCGGCGCGGCGTCGCGGTGGTGACGGCGGAGCACGAGCTCGTGCTGGTGGTCAGCGAAGCCGTCGCGGGGCGGTACCCGCTGCCGCCGGCGCTGCGCTGCGACGGCGACGTGGCGTTGACGAGCGACCCGGTGAACGACGTGGTGTGGCTCGGCTGCGGCGACGCGACGACCGCGACGCGCGTGTCGCTGCCGGCGCTCACCGGGCTGACGCTCGACGGGCTCGCGCTGTGGCGAGCGAAGACGGGTGACCACGTCTCGAAAGGCGACGCGGTCGACGGGTTCGCGGTGACGCGGGTGTTCGAGTCTCCGAGCCGGGGCTGGGTGGTGAGCGGCCGCGACGTTCATACCGGCGAAGAGCTGTGGCGAAACGAGAGGTCGGGCGACCACGCCGCAGCAGGCGACTGGGTGGCCATCTCGGACGATGGGCTGAACCTGGCGCTCCGGCACCGCGTCACGGGCCACACGCAGTGGGTGCACGCGCTGCCGGCGAAGGGGTTCAACGTGGTGCTGACGGGCGACGGTGCGTTCGCGATGTTCTCGAACGGTGGTGACACGTTCGTGCGGAAGGTCGACGTCGCGACCGGCGACGAGCGCTTCACGGTGGCGCTCGGCTCGAAGCCGCACGACAGCGGCACGACGGTGAAGCGGCCGATGTTGCGCGAGCGCGGCGGTGTGCTGCTGGCGAGCGGGCTGACTGTGGTGAGCGGCCCGGGGCGCGCGGTGGCGCTCTCGGCGGCCGACGGCAAGCGGCTGGGCGCAGCCGACGCCGACGCGGCGGCGGTCGAGGCCGGCACCCTGTACTTCACCGAGGGCGGCACGCTGAAGGGTGTGAAGCTCGAAGGCGGCGCCGAGACGATGAGCGTGGCGCTGACGACGAAGCCGGGCTGGAGCTGTTTCGACGTGCACGTCTCGGGCAAAGACGTGCACGCGCTCTGCCTGCCGCCGGGTGAAGTGCCGAGCGGCGGCAAGACGCCGACGGCGCACGCCGTGTCGATCGCGAAGGCGACGCACCGCGCGCTGGGGCCTGCGTGCGGCTGTGACCGCGATGGGTGGGTGCAGCTCGAGGGTGGCGGTGGGTATCAGCACCTGGGTGACGATGTGGGCGTCGAGCTGGTGAGCTGGGGCTCCGAGCTGCTGGGGCTGCCGAGGCCGCTGCCGAAGCTGAAGTGATTCGCCGCGGGTAACGCTCGCGCCCAGGGCGTGTGCCCCACCGCGGGCGGCGGCGCCAGAGCTGGCGGTGGAGCTACCGCGGGCGGCGCGACTGCGGGTGGCGGCGCGACGGCCGGCGGCGGTGCCACAGCCGGTGGAAACACGGCCGGCGGTGCTGCTCCGCTGCCTCCCGGGGCCGTGGGCTCGTCGTGCACGACGGTCGCCGACTGCAACGACTACGGCCCCGGCACCATCTGCAAGACGGCGCCGACGTACAACACGGGCACGTACCCCGGCGGCTACTGCACGCGACAGCGCCGAACCACTGCCCTGCCGGCTCGTTCTGCTCGCACGCGGGCCACATGGCGGGTGAGAGCCAGCGCTACTGCATGAACAAGTGTGACCCCGACGTCGTCGGCGCGTGCCGGCCCGGCTACAAGTGCTACCCGTTGCCTGCGGCCGGCCCGGAAGGTGGCGTGTGCTACCTCTCGAACCCGCCGAACAACCAGCCGAGCGCGGCCGACAACACCGTCGCGATTCAGACCGGCAACCCGTGCTTCGCGAACGCGAACTGTCGCAACCCGCCCGTCGGGCCGTACGACGCGCTGGCTTTCTGCCAGCAGCCGCTGCTGCCTGACGGCGGCTCCTCGGGCTACGTCGGCGGCTACTGCACCGCGCAGTGCTACATCTCGTCGCTCGGCCTCGACTTCGGGGCCACCCTCTGCGGCCCGAATGCCCAGTGTTTGACCGTGACGCGAAACGAGCTGCACCAGCCGCTGCTCGGGCTGTGCTTCGCGAACTGCCCCGACCCGAGCGGCGGTCAGTCGACGTGCCGCGCGGGGTACGCGTGCAAGCCCGGGCTCGACGGCGGCGTCTGCAGGCCCATGTGAAGCGGGTGGCGTGGGTGGCGTACTTCGACCGGCGGGCTGGCTCCGGTCAGCGCCTGCGGCGTGCCTTCGGCACCCTTCGGGCTGACCTGCCCGCGCACGACTCACGGCCGACGTGAGACGGCCGGCGGTTTCTCCGCGCTGGTGCCCCCGGCCTTGGGGTTGTGAGGTCGAGGGCTGCTCTATTCCGACTACGGATGTGAGATCCGTCGTCGAGAAAGAGCTGGCCCGCCCCGTGCCCGCCTCTGGGTCGAGGGGTGGTGAGCTGCTCTATTCCGACTACGGATGTGAGATCCGTCGTCGAGAAAGAGCTGGCCCGCCCCGTCGCGGCCTGCGGGCTCGGCGCAGCGAGCGCTAAGCCCGGCCGCATCTCTGTTGGCCAGCGCGCCAGCGTACGAAGCCTGAGACTCCGACCCAGGCCCGAGGAGCTGCACCAACCGGGCGCCCCTGCCACGCGCCGAGCCGGGGCCAGGTCCGATGAGTGTCGGACCCTCGATCCACAATGCGCACATGCCTCGACGCATGTTCCTCCTTCTCAAAGCGCCCAACCGCGGCTTCCTCCAAGAGCGTGGCATCACCGACGCGCTGAACCCGAGCTTCGACGTCAGTCTCGACGAACTGCAATCCGTACTGCATCCCCACGAGCTCAGGTGGCTCGCGCGCGAGCGGCTGCTCTGCACCGCCCCGAACGCTGCCGTCTACATCGTCCAGAGACGCCTCGTGGATCGTCAGGTCCGCCTCGGCAATCGCCACCGCCACATGACGCTCGGCCTCACCAGCGCGCTCTGGCGCACTGGAGTCGTCGAGCACCAACCCGCCATCGACCACTGGCTCATCCCCCACCCGCGCTGGCGCCCGGTCTGGCTCCCGTCTCACTCGCAGGTTCATCTCTCTCGCCACGCCAACGAGCCCTGCCTCATCGAGCGCTTCGACAAGGTCACCCTGCGCGTCTCGACGCCCCTGCGCGCCATGCTCGACTGCATTCGCTTTCGCGAGCTGCTCGGCCGCGACATCGTGCTCGATGCGCTCAGGGGCTTCAGCGCTCGAAGCGACCTCGGCCTTCAGGCGCTTCGCGTCTACGCGCGTCGCGAGAAGCTCCTGAAGCCGCTCCTCTCGCTCTTCGACGAGCTCTACCCGCGGCGCGTGCCGCTCCGCTCTCGTGGTGTTACAAGCGCCGAACCATGCCCACCCGCGTCGCCATCGTCTCCACCGCCCGCACTCCGTTCACCCGTGCCCTGAAGGGCGAGCTCAAAGACACGCGCCCCGACACCATGGCCGCCTTCGTCATCAAAGAAGCGCTGGCCCGCGCCCCCGGCATCAAGCCCGCCGACGTCGAAGACATCGTTCTCGGCTGCGCCATGCCCGAAGCCGAGCAGGGCATGAACGTCGCCCGCCTCGCCGGCCTCCTCGCCGGCCTGCCCGACACCGTGCCGGCGATGACCATCAACCGCTTCTGCTCCTCGGGCGTGCAGAGCATCGCCCAGGTCGCCCAGGCCATCATCGCCGGCCAGTACGACGTCGGCATCGCCGGCGGCGTCGAGTCGATGACCCTCATCCCCATGGGCGGCAACAAGGTCTCGGCCAACCCCGACCTGATGGAAAAGTACCCCGAGGTCTACACCTCGATGGGCGCCACCGCCGAGAAGGTCGCCGCCCGCTTCAACGTCTCGCGCGAAGAGCAAGACAAGTTCGCCTTCGACTCCCAGATGAAGGCGAAGATCGCGCGCACCGAGGGCCGCCTCAAAGACGAGATCGCCCCCATGAAGGTTCGCGTCTTCGACGACGCCGGCCGCCCCAACGACATCACCCTCTCGGAAGACACCATTCTTCGCGCCGAGACCACCCTCGAGGGCCTCACCAAGTTGAAGCCCGCCTTCGACCCCAAGGGCACCGTCACCGCCGGCAACGCCTCGCCCCTCACCGACGGAGCCGCCGCCGCCGTCGTCGTCAGCGAAGCCAAGGTCAAGGCGCTCGGCCT
>JAEUJP010000304.1 GCA_016793725.1 Myxococcaceae bacterium
CCCGGCGCTACGAGGGCCGTGAGGTGCGCCTCGTCGAGGTGCTCGATGAAGAGCTGGGCATCGGCTTCAACGCGGTCGACTCGCCGCTGCACGACGAGTCGCCGCTCCTCGACGGCATCGTGCTGCCCGGGCGCCGACAGGAAGCCAGCGAACGAGCGCGCACGACCCCCGAGGTCATGCTGCGCCGCCTCGACGAGGCGCTGCGCAGCGGCAGCCGCGAGATCGTGCTCGACGAGGGCGACCTGAGAGAGCTCGAACGCCGGGAGCCGGCGCCGCTCCCGCGCGCCTTCGCGCTCGTGCTCACGCTGCTCGGCTCACCCGAGAAGCTCGACGCGGGCGAGGCTCGCCTCTACTTCCGGGGTCTGTTGGGGCCGTCGGGCGCCGAGTACCTGGGGCGGTTCTGCCACGGCGCCCCTGGGCTCGCGCAGTACGTTCGCGAACACCTTCGCGCGGAAGAGGCCCACGACCCCGAGGCCGTCTACGCCGAGGTTGTGCACCTGCCGCAAGGCCGCATCGGCAACATTCTTCTGCGGCCCTGCCTGCGCGACTACGAGATCGTGTTCCTCGGGCGCTCGGGGGCGCCTTCAGACCGGCAGATCGCGGTCACCGACCTCTGGGTGTCGAACGTCGGCGGCGAGCTCGTGCTGCGCTCCGAGCGACTGGGGCGCCGCGTCATTCCCCGGCTGACGAACGCGCACAACTACGGTGCGCAGCAGAACCTCGGCCTCTATCGCTTTCTCTGCGCGCTCCCGCACCAGGGCCGCCACCCGAGCTTCGGCCTGTCGTGGGCGGGCCTCGATGCCGCGCCCTTCCTCCCTCGCGTGACCACCGGCTCGATGGTGCTGACGCGGGCACGCTGGCGGCTGGCCCGAGACGAGCTGCGTCGTCTCGGCGAGCTCGAAGGGTCGGCCCTGTTCGCGGCGGCCCAGGCGCTGCGCGCGTCACGCGGCTTCCCCCGGTACCTCGCGGTCGGCGACGGCGACAACGAGTTCATGGTCGACTTCGACAACGTGCTGAGCGTCGAGAGCTTCGTGCAGCTCGTGAAGAACCGGCAGGCCGTGAACCTGCTCGAGCAGCTCGTCGACGAAGAGCGTTGTGTGACGGGGCCCGAGGGCCGCTACATGCACGAGGTCGTCTTGCCGTTCGTGTCGCCCGTGGGTGCAGCCCGCCCGCCCCAGCGCGCCGTCGCACCGCGGCCGACGCTCGAGCGCTCGTTCGCTCCGGGCACCGAGTGGCTCTACAGCAAGCTGTACTGCGCGCCCTCGAACGCCGATGAAGTGCTTCGGGAGCTGGTGGCGCCGACGGTGGGCCGCGCGCTCGGCTCGAAGGCAGCGGCGCGCTGGTTCTTCATCCGCTACCGAGACCCTGACTTTCATCTGCGCCTGCGCCTGTCGGGCCCGGCGTCGCGGCTGGTCGGCGAGGTGCTGCCGGCGCTTTCGGCCGCCGCTTCCCCGTTGCTCGCGGACGGGCGGCTGCGGCGCCTCGAGCTCGACACCTACGACCGCGAGCTCGAGCGGTATGGCGGCGACGCGGGAATGCGCCCCTCGGAGGCGCTCTTCGAGGCCGACTCCCAGGCGGCGCTCGAGATCATCGACGCGCTGAACAGCGACGACTCGGCCGCCGACACCCGCTGGCGACTCGCGCTCTTCGGAATGGACCGGCTGCTCGACGACCTGGGCTTCGACCTCGACGCCCGATGGCAGCTCATGGTGCGTCAACAGGCGCAGTTCTTCGCCGAGCTCGGCGTCGAGGGCCACTACGAGCGCCCCATCAGCGCCAGGTTTCGGCTCGTGCGCCGCGAGCTCGAGGCGTCGTTCGACCCCCAGCGGGTGCGCGCGGGCCCGCTGGCGCCCGGCTTCGCCGCCTTCGCGCGGCGCTCCGAGCGGGTGCGGCCCCTCGGAGCCGAGCTCCGCGCGCTGTGGGCACAGGGCCGCCTCTCGACGCCGCTCCCCGATCTGGCGGCGAGCTACCTCCACATGCACGCGAACCGCCTCTTCAGCTCGTCGCCGCGTGCGCAAGAGGCGCTGCTCTACGACTTCTTGCGGCGCCTCTACGCGTCGCGCCTCGCGCGCGCGAGGCCCCGCTCAGGTGGAGCGAGGGCCGCTGTCTAGCTGCGCCGCGACCAACGACGCATACACGCCTTCCCGCGCCAAGAGCTCGGCATGTGTGCCGCGCTCGACGATTCGGCCGGCGTCCATCACGAGAATCAGATCTGCCTTCGCCACCGTGCTCAAGCGGTGCGCGATGAAAATTCGCGTGCAGCCCAGGCGGCCGAGGTTGTCGAGCACCCGGGCCTCGGTGGTGGCGTCGAGCGCGCTGGTGGCCTCGTCGAGGAGCAGCACCGCGGGCCGGGTCACGAGCGCTCGGGCCAGCGCGAGCCTCTGGCGCTGCCCGCCCGACAGTGAGGCGCCGTGGTCACCGAGAATCGTCTCGTACCCCATCGGCATGGCCGCGAGATCTTCGTCGATGACGGCGAGGCGGGCCGCCTCGATGACGCGGTCCAAGGGCAGCGCCGGGTCGGCGAGCGCGATGTTGTTCCGCGCCGAGGCCCCGAACAGCTGCGGGTTCTGCGTCACGACCCCGAGCTGAGCCCGAACGGCGCGCACGTCGAGCTGGCGGAGCGCTGCCCCGTCGAACCGGACCTCGCCTTCGTTCGGCCAGTACAGGCCGGACAGCAGCCGCGCGAGCGTCGACTTGCCGCAGCCCGAGCGCCCGACGATCGCGACGAACTGGCCCGGCCGAATGGTGACCGAGGCATCACGCACCACGAACGGCGAGGTCTCGGTGTACCGAAACGAGACGTTCTCGAGCTCGAGCTCGCCGCGCAGCCGCGCCGGTCGAGTGAGCTCGACGCCCTGCTGCTCGCGCGGCTGCATCAGCACGTCCTCGACGCGCTCCAGGTGCACGGTGAGCTGCTGAAACTGAGAGAACGAGCTGACGAGCGACGACAGGGGCACGAGGAAGGCCTGGGCCAGGGCGCTCATCGCCATCATCTCACCCAGCGACAGCTCGCCGCGCATCACCTGCAGGGCGCCGTAAGTGATGATCGCGAGCGGGGTGCTCATGCGCAGAGCCCCCAGCACCGCCTCGAGCGTCGCGGTCACGCGGCCCCGCTCGAGGCCGATGTTCAGCTCATCGACGTACGCGTTCGACCACCGCTCGAGCGCGCGCCGCTCGGTGCCCGAGGCCTTGAGGGTCTCGATGCCGGTCAGCGACTGCACCAGCTGGCCCTGCGCACGCGCCTGCGCTTCGAGGGTGCGCGCGAGGAACTGCGCCTGAAGGCCCCGCGTTCGCAAGAAGACCGCGACCTGAATCGCCCCGAGCGCCAGCACGAGCACCGCCAGCCCCGGGCTGCCGATGAACAGGAAGACGAGGTAGATGAAGATGAAGCCACCGTCGAGCAGCGTCGAGACCAGCGTCGACGTGAGAATCTCTCGAATCGAGCCGAGGCTGTAGACGCGGTTGAACAGGTCGCCCGCGCGGCGGCCCAGAAAGAACGAAAACGGCAGGTCGAACAGGTGCTCGACGAAGTCGAGCGTCAACTTCGAGTCGACGAGCGTGCGCAGCTGGAGCAACAGCTGAGCGCGCACCAGCGACGCGAGCAGGTGAAACGCCGCGATGCCCACCATGCCCAGGCCGATCACCAGGAGCAGGTGCCGGTCGGCGCGTGGAATGACACGGTCGATGACCGCCCCCGTGAGCGAGGGCACGGCGAGCGCGAGCAGCTGCAGCAGGAGCGAGACCCCGACGATCGGAGGAACCGCGCGGGACTCGGTGAACGAACGTAGCGCCGGCGCCCACAACGAGCGGCCCCGCGCCGCCTGCGGCTCGAACGCCGGGGTGGGCTCGAACACCAGCGCCACGCCGGTGAACGACCGACGGAACTCGGCCATCGAGACCACGCGCCGCCCCGAGGCCGGGTCGACCAGCTCGACCTCGTCACCGCGCAGGCGCTCGAAGACGAGAAAGTGGCTGAAGCGCCAGAAGAGAATCGCCGGTGTGCCCAGCGCGGCGAGCTCTTCGAGCTCCGCGTCGAGATCGTGAATCTGCACACCCCGCCCCCGCAGGCCGTAGGTCGCCGCCAGCTCGACGAGCGCGAGGGCGGTCGCTCCGTCGCGACCAATGCCGAGCTTCTGGCGAACCTCGTCGAGCGGCACCTCTTTGCCGAAGTACGAGAGCACCATCGCGAGGCTGGCCGCGCCACACTCGGTGGTGGCGCTCTGCACGATGGGTCGAACGCGGCGACGAAAGGGCTCACCCAGGCGCGCGAGCGAGGGGAACCGCGAGATGAGCGCCGCCAGCCACGTGGCCTCGCGCCTCTCGGGCGTCTCGTCGGCCAGCTCGGCGTCTGCCGCTTCCTCTTCCCCGAACAGGTCGGGCGGCGTCGAGTGCGTGCTCACGGCGCACCCCTGAAGACGGCGCGCAGCGCGGGGAAGAGCGTGAGCGCGAGCGGCTCCCGGCGCACGGCCACCTCTGCCAGCCCTTGCATGCCGTCGTGGTAGCTGAACGTGCTGCCCCTGCTCTCGAAGGTGGTCGACGGCAACGAGGCGCGCGCCACCACCACCGGGCCCGAGAGGCGAAGGGTGTCGGCCAGGTCGGGGCCGAGGTACCGCGCGATCTCTGCGGGCCCCACGGTGTCGTCGCCGATGAAGTCGACCTTCAGCGTCTGGTACGCGTGGGGGAAGCCCGACACTTCGAGCCGAAGGTCCTGCCCCTTCTCGAGCAGCGGGTGCGACTGCCCCGGGAGAAACGCGAGCAGCGAGAGCGACGACCCCGGCGAGGTCATCGTGCACACCGGAGCTCCCGCGGGGATGAGCTGACCCGGCCAGCTGCGAAGGTCGCTCACGACTCCGTCGTGCGGCGCGCGCAGCTGCCGAGCCTCGACCCTGCGCTCGGCGTAGTCGCGATCGGCGCGCAGCTTCATCAGCAGGGTGCGCGGCGACGGGTCAGTCGGGTCGGCGAGCATCTTCACGAGCTGTGCGTCGAACTCCCGCACCACCCGGTCACGTTGCGCACGCTCTTGCTCGTCGACGAACCGGACGAGCACCTGCCCCGAGGTCACCCGCTGCCCGGGCTGCACCAGCACCGCAGCGACCGTCATCGGCTCGACGGCGGTGAGGGTGGTGCGACCCTCGATTCGAACCACGGCGGGGCCGCTCGCGTACTCGTCGATCTGCACGAACGCGGCGAACGAGACCGTCGCGACGCCCATGAAGGCCACGAGGCGAAGGGCCTGCCCCGACGCCCGAGGCGACAGGCGCAGCAGCACGCCCTCTGCGAGCTCGCCGCCCGCGTGGTGGCGAACAGCCTCGGCCCGGAAGATCTCTGTTCCTTCCGCGCCGCCGCCCGGGGTTCGCGCAGCGAGGCCCTGCTCGAGACGAAGCCGGGTCAGCGTCGACGCGCACAGCGACGCGAACAGCGCGGCCCGGCGCTCATCGGCGCTCGAGAACGGGGGCCCCCCGGCGTCGCGCACGATGATGAGCACCGCAAGCGGCTGCGCCACCCCGACCACCGGAACCACCAGCGTGCGCCCGTCGCCCGGGCCTTGGGGGTCGTCGACCTGCCCGGCAGACCGCACCCAGGCGCGCTCGGCCGCGAACAGCTCACAGAGTGCGACCTGCGCGGCCGCGACGAACTCGTCCCACCCGGGGTGCTCGCACACGGCGCGCGCGCGGTCGATGAGCCGACGCGTCTGAGCCGCATCGACTTGCCCTCCGGTGTGGCCTGCGGTGTCTGCGCGGGCCGCGCTCACGGTCTTCGCTCCCGCGCCGCGGTGGTGTCGAGGTCGGTCGGCCGAGGCGAGGGCCCGGCCAGCCGTACGCGGGCGACCATGCCTGATGCGACCGTGGGCCAGGGCGGGGCTCTTTCAGACGGCGCGGCCTCGACGACGATCAGCTGCGAGCCCGGCTCGACCTCTGGGGCGACGTTCTCGACGTTCGCTTCGAACGAGGCACCGACCGCCTCGACCTCGACCGTGACGCGCGCGCCGCCGCGCAGGGCGTGCCCGACCTCGATGGGAACCGCGAACCGTACGAACGGCGCGCCGACACCGACGAGGCGAACCACCTGAGCGCCCGCTGCGACCAGACTGCCCGGTGAGGCGCTCCGGCTGGCGACGGTGCCGGCGAACGGCGCGCGCAGGGTTGCCTCGTCGAGGGCGGCTCGCAGCTTGCCGACCTGAACGCGCCGCTCGCTCACCGTGGCCTCGGCCGCCTTCACGTTCGCGTCGCCGACACGCTCGGCGTGCTCGGCCGCCGAGAGCTCTTCGGCGGCGATGCCCGTCGTCGCGCTTCGACGCCGCTCGCGCCGCTGCTGCGCCTCGCCGAGCTCGGCCCGGGAGCGAACCCGCGCGGCGAGGGCGCCCTCGAGCGCGGCCTCGGCCAGGGCCAGGTCGCGGCGCAGCTCATGGTCATCGAGCTGGGCGATGACGTCGCCGCGGCTCACCCGGTCGCCCACCTCGACCGGCATGGCTCGAAGGCGGCCCGCGACCCTCGGCGCGACGTTCACCACCTCGCGCGCGAGCACGACGCCGACGAAGGCACCTTCGACGGGCCGCGACTCAGGCGCGCTGGCCGCCACCGGGCCGCTCGAAGCCCCCACCACCGGGCGCCGTGAGTCGACCGCGCGTGAAGCCCTGCTGACCCCGACGGCAGCGGCGATGAGCAGGGCGACCCCGACCACCGTGGCCCAGCCCCGCGAGGCGCGCCGCCGCCGGCTCATGACGCGTCTCGGGGCACGAGGGGCAGCCCGAGCGCGCGGCGCAGGCCCAGGCGCCCAATCGCCAGCGCCGCGCGCGCCTGAATCTCTTGTGACCGCGCCTGCACCGAGAGCGCCTGCGCGTCGCTGAGCTCGAGGAAGCCCGAGAGCCCTGCGTGGTAGCGCTCCGTCGCGAGCGCGAACTGCCGCTCGGCGCGGTCGCTCACCTGACGGGCGGTCTCGAACGTCAGCGAGGCCTCTTTCACGGCGAGAGCTGCCTGAACCACCTCGAGCTGCAGCAGTCGAGCGCGCTCGTCGAGCCGCGCCCTGGCGGCTCGCGCGTCGGCCATCGCGGCCTCGACCGAGTGGTAGGTCTGCAGGCCTTCGAAGAGCGACTGCCTGAACGTCAGGCCTGCGCTGACGTCGAAGAAGGGGCCCGGTGCCCGGTCGGTGCCGGTGGCCAACACGCCGCCGTTGAGCGCGACGCTCGGGAAGTACGCGCTGCGCGCGACGTCGACCGATGACTCTGCCAGCCGAACGAGCTGGGCGAGGCTCTTCAGCTCCGCGCGCCGAGACGCCGCGAGCTCGAGCTGTCGCTCGCCCGCCAGCGCCTCCTCAACGCCCGCCGAGAGGTTCGGCTCGACGAGTCGATAGCCGCCTTTCTCGACGCCCATCGCCGACGCCAACCGCTGGAGGCTCCGTTCGACCTGCACCGCCGTGCGTCGCTCCCGCAGCACCGCCTGCGCCTCGAGGGTCTCAGCGGCCAGAACGTCGAGCTCTGGTCGGAGCCCCGTCGAGTAGAGCCTGCGCGCCTGCTCGACGCGCAGCCGTGCCTGCACCCCTGCGTCGCGTTCGAGGCGATGAAGCGCGTCTGCCTCGAGCGCCTCGATGAAGGCGGTGGCCGTGGCGAGCTCGAGCGACGCGGTCGTCGTGTCTCGATCTGCGCGGGCGCTCTCGAGCCGCGCCTGCGCCATCTCGCGGTTTCCGCGGGTGCGCCCGCCGTCGAACAGCAGCTGGTCGACGGTGACGCCGAACGAATATCTCGCCGAGCTGACGAACGGGAAGGTAACCGCGCTGGCCCCCGGGAACGGCGTGCCCACCACGACAGGAGCGAAGTTGGCATGATCGTACCGGCCCAAGCCCCCCAGCGAGACTGCCGGCAGGTACGGGCCGAACGCAGCGTGCGCGCGCGCTCGTGCTGCGTCTTCGGTCGCCTCGGCGGAAAGGGCCGCGGGGGCAGCCTTGCGCGTGATCGCGAGTGCTTCCCCCAGGGTCAAGGGGGCCGCGCCCGCCGACTGGGCGATGATCAGCAGCGCCAGCGAAGAGGCGATCACCGGCAGCTGTACGAACGAGCCCCCGACTCAGATGAGTCACCCACGTCGCGGCGATGGCCTTCGCCATCAGGTCGGTGAGCGCGGAGCTCCGGCGTCGAGCCTTCGCCGGTCGACAGCTCGCCGACCTGAACCGGCGCCGAAGTCGTGCGGCCGGCGCCAGGCTCAGCCGCCGCCGAGCGCAGTCTCGATGCGCGTGGGGAAGGCGGTAGCCGGCGGGCCCAGCACGTCGTTTGCGAGGCGCTTCACGTCGGCGATGACCTGGCTCAGCGTCGCCGCGTAGCCGTCGCGCGCGAGGCGCTCGGGGGTGATGCCCGCCATCAGCTGATCGGTCGCCGCCTCGAAGCGCGGGTCGAACGCCAGGCGCCCGGCGTACCGGTTCAACGTCAGCTCGCGGCGCATCAGCTCGACCGCCGCGCGAATGCCGCCGGCGCCGCTCGGGTCCTGCTGGCCCGCGATGATGGCGTCGCGAGCCGCCGAGAGCTCGCGACGGCCGGCGGGGCTCAGGCGGTCGAGCGCCGTGCGGGGGTTGGCCGCGAGCTGAAACCGCGCCTCGATGGCAGCGAGCCGCTGAGCCAGCGCTCCGTCGACCCGGCTGCGCGCCTCGCCATCACTCAGCGTGGGAAGCGGGGCCACCGGAGCCTGCGGAGCCGGTGGCGCGGTCAGCACCACCGGGGGTCGCGCCGGGGGCGCAGAAAACGCGTCGGGTGACGCGGGGCTGGGCGGCCGAGGCCGGGCGGTCGGGAGGGGTGCGCGCTGCGAGATGTGAGGGGTTCGAGCAGGTCCGCGAACGTTCATGCCCGATGTACGGCGCTCGCCACCGAGTGGATGAGCGCGAACAGACGGGACGCGACGAGCCCCGCAGGCGCGGTCGCGCACGCGCTGGCTGGCCGATTCGGCTGCACGGCGGCAGCGCTGACGTCAGCGCTCTCGCGGCAGCTGGGCAGTCGCGGGAGCGCAGGTTCCCGAGCGGCGCCTCGGTCGGCCAGTCCCGGGCCGTGAAGCCTGGCGCCCGTGCGAGGAGCGGTCTCGCGCGACATTCTGGTCAGTCGTACTGAAGCTGCAGCCCGCAGCTCGAGAAGCTCGCCGGGAAGCAGCCGCTGACCTCGGTCGCGGGCGACGTGATGACGCCGTCGGCCGCGGAGGCGCGCACGAAGTTGAAGTAGTACCGCCGGTTCGGCGCGAGCACGCAGGTCGTGTCGTTCGAGGGGCCGGTGCCGATGACGTAGGGCAGGTTGGAGCGCGGCTGCAGCGCGCCGCCCGCAATCGACGGGCGAATGCTGCGGCACCCCAGCGCGAAGGTCGGGTCGGTCGCCGGCGCCGTGCCCCCCGGGGGGATGCGGAAGTCGCCGGGGCAGTCGGAGACGGTGATGTAGAACGCGCTCGGGTCGGCGGCCTCCTGCGCGTCGTCCCACTGAAACGTCTTCGCCGGGGCTCTTGCGGCCCACGTCGTCGCATCGGGGGTGTCGAAGCCGAGCCCCAGGTAGTTGTCGGTCTCGGTCACGATGGTGCCGAAGCCCCCCGAGTTCGGAAACGGGTTCAACGGGCCGCCTCCACTCGAGGCCAGCCGAAAGATGCAGTCGTACAGAGCGCCGCCCTGGCAGCTGCCGTTGTTGAACTCGGTCGGGTTGCGCCGGGCCCAGCCCAGCGGCTGGAGCGTGTTCCGTTGGCACGTCGGGCTGCCGCCGCCTGCGCCCCCAGCGCGGCCACCCCCGCCGCCCGCGCTGCCGCCCGCGGCACCACCGCCGCTGCCCCCCGCGCCACCCTTGCCGCTCTCACCGCCGCCGCTGCCGCCAGCGGTGGCTTGGGTGCCTCCCGCCATGCCGCCACTGCTGCCGCTGCCGCCGTTGCCGCCGTTGCCGCCGCCGGGCCTGGGGGGCGCCACGCAGGAGCCGGCCGCGCAGCGAGAGCCGCCGCCGCAGTCGAGGTCACGGGTGCACACATCAGGGCTGCCGCAAGAGACCACGACTGCCGCGAAGAACAGGGTTGGGAGGCGCATGCCGGGCGTACGACCCGTCAGCCCGTTTGGATGAGGGGACCCGCGGTCGCAGGCAGAGCTCCTCGCAGGGGTGGCCGCTGCAGCGCCCTCGTACCTGAGCTTCAGGCCATCGCAGCGGGCCGCGCGGCGCACCCCGCCCCCCCGCTCGGCACGCCCGGCACCTCGTCATCAAATTTCAAGGCACGGGCGCGACGAACACGTCCCACGACTGGTTGACGTCGCCGGCCTGTAGCGCCTCGGCGCCCGCGAAGACCACGGTGGTGCCGTCGCCGCTCAGCCGCACCCGGTCGATGAGCGCGGGCGACGTGCCGACCGCGGTCGAGACGCGCCGCACCTGCCCGGTCGCGCGTTCGAACACGAAGATGGGCAGCCCGCTACCCCCGGTCAGGTCGGCCGCATCCGAGATGAACGCGACCCGGCCGCCGTCGTCCGAGACGGTGGGCGAGCGGCTGGCACCGCCGGCGGCGCTCCCCGCCGGCGTTCGGCTGACGAGCGTGAGCGCGCCCGTCGTCAGGTCCTGAAGGAAGATGTCGGCCCCGCCGTTGGTGTCGGTGAAGCCGAGGTTCGTCGCGCTCGACTCGAAGACGACCCAGCGGCCGTTGCCCGAGACCTGCGCGCGGCCAGCGCCGCCGTTCGCCTCGCCTCCCGCCGGCTGGCCCAGCCGCACGGTCGCCCCGCTCGGCCCCGTGGCGAAGACGTCGGTCAGCCCGTTCGTGTCGCCCGAGACCAGGTTGCTCGCCTCCGAGCTGTACACCACCCACAGCCCGTCGCCGCTCACCGTGGGTGAGTGCGACGCTCCGTTCGCCTGCACCCCGCCAACGCCGACGCTGACCCGCCGGGTCGCTCCGGTCGCGGCATTCACCTCGAACACGTCTGAGACTCCGTTGCCGTCGCCCGCCACGAGGTCGGGCGCGTCGGAACCGAAGACCGCGCGCGCTCCGTCGTCGGCCGTCGAGAACCCGAACAGCTCGGTCGCGATGGCGCCACCGCTCGAGGTGCGCGTGAGCCGCACCGTCTGCTGCGTCGAACGGTCGTAGCGGAACAGGTTGTTGCCGGGCGGCGAGGTCAGCCCGCTCGAGCTGTACAGTACGAAGCGGCCGTCGCGCGACAGCTCGGTGGCGCCGTAGCTCACGCCGACGACTCGGGTGACGAGCTCGGTGCCGGGGCCCTGGCGGTCGCGCACCAGCACGTCGTTGTGAATGTCGCGCAGCCCGTTCAAGTCGTTCTTGCCCAGGTTGTCGGCGTAGCTGCGGAAGGCCACATACCGGCCATCGGCCGAGACCGCGGGGCCGAAGCTGTCGTCTGCGCCTTCGCTGCCGCCGTGCTGCGCGCTCACCTTGCGCACCACGCCCCGCGCCAGGTCTCGCACCCAGACCTCGAACGACTGCGGGCCCGAGCCCCAGACCATGAACGGGTCGTCGTTCGAGAAGAGCGCGAAGCGCCCGTCGCCGCTCAGCGACACGGCCGGCGTCGAAAATGCGCGAGCTCCGCTCGGGCGCCGGCTGACCTCGACGAGGCTCGCCGCGTCGTCGACCCCGCGCACGTACGCCGCCCACACCAGCGTGTCGGCGCCCGTGCCCGACAGGTCGGCGGTGTGACCGAAGCCGATGCGCTTGCCGTCGCCCGACAGCTGCGGCGAGGTGGTGTCTCCCCACGTCTGGGCGCCGGCCGGCGTCACCGACACGCGCCGCAGGCGCCGCTGCTCAGCGTGCACCACGTAGGCGTCGGTGCGACCGTTGGTGTCTTGCGGGTCGAGCGCATCGAGCGAAAGAAAGGCCACGCTCTTGCCCTCGGCCGAGATGCTCGGCTCGAAGCTCTCGTCTTGCGTCTGCGAGCCGTCGGCGCGCCGGCTCACCCGCTCGAGCGTCGCCAGCTTCAGGTCGAAGACGAAGATGTCGGTGACGTTGTTGGTGTCGCCCACAACCAGGGTGCTGCTCGGGCTGGAAAAGACGACGTGGCGCCCCCCCGCGGCGAGCTGTGGCTCGAGGCCGATCGCGGGGGCTCCGGCGAGGCCCCGCGAGACGAGCGTCAGCGCGCCCGACACCAGGTCGAGCACGTACACCTGCGGGCCCGCCGCTGCGCCGGCGCCGAGCGGGGGGTTCGTGGCGTTGCTCACGAACGCGACGCGGCTGCCGTCGGCCGAGAGCGAGGCTCCGAACGATGCCCCGTTCCAGCCCGGCGTGACGCAGCGAAGGGCGCCGGTCACGCGGTCGTAGACGAACACGTCGGCGACCCCGTTCGTGTCACCCGCGACCAGGTTGCTGGCCGTCGACGCGAACGCGACCTGGCGGCCATCGCCCGAGATGGCCGGCCCGAAGCTGGGGCCGTTCGGCACCGCGCCGGCGGCGTTCGAGACGAGCACCACCCGACCCGTCTGCAGATCCGCCAGAAACACCTGGTTGGTGAGCGCGCCCGCCCTCGGCGACTCCAACAACCTCGGCGAATCAGACAGAAAGACGGCCCAGCGGCCGTCGGCCGAGAGTGCGCGCCCCCGCGACGTCGAGACGCCGCGCGAGTGGAACTGCATCGGCAGCGTGCGGTCGAACGGCACCGAGGCGCGCTCCAGGCCCGACGACGCCGGCGCCACATGAATTTTCTGGCCCACCCCGACGAAGTGCTGCCCGGGCCCCCGCTCATACTCGACGGCGAGCGACCGCACCCCCGCCACCGACGGCTGCCAGTTGCACACGTACGGGCCGAGGCCGTCGACGGCGATCTTGCACGACGTGAGCCCATCTCCCACGGTGATGACGCCGCCGGGGCTCTGGCCGTACGGCACCCCCACGTCGAGCTCGACGCGTACTCCGACTGGCGTGCGCACGTCGGGCTGCGACGGGCGGAAGTCGACGATGCGAAGGGTGTGCCGGCTCTGCGCGAGGGCCGAGGTCGAGAGCAGCGCGCAGCCGAGAAGAAGAAGGGTCGGTTTCATGCGCCCCTTACGCCGCACGCCCCCTGGTGGATGCGGGCCGACCCGCACCTTTCTCGGCCATCAGCCGACTGCGCTCGCTCAGTCTTTCGACTTCACGGCGAACGACTCGACGGCCGAGACCGCCTCGTGCAGCCGCTTCATCGCAGCGCGAACGCGCCCCTTCACGGTGCCGAGCGGCAGACCGGTGCGCTCGGCGATGTCCTGGTGCGAGAGGCCCTCGTAGTACGCGAGCTCGAGCACCTGCCGATGGTCGGTGTCGAGGTTCGCGAGGTGCTTGCGCACGCGGCGCGCGTCGCGCTCGGCGCGCAGCAGCGCCGAAACGGTCTCGGTGAGCTCGGCCTCGCCGCGCGCCGCCACCTCGCTGCTCCGATCGGCGCGGCCCCTGCTGCGCAGCCGGTCGATGGCGCGCGTTCGAACGATGGTCGACAGCCACGTCGAGAACGCCGCCCGCTCGGGCTGAAAGTGGGTCGAGCGTCTCCACACCTCGACGAACGCCTCCTGCACGAGCTCGTCGGCCTCGGCCTCGTCTTTCAGCACCTTGAGGGCGACGGCGCGGGCGAGGCCCGCGAACTCGTTGAAGAGGCGCTCGAGCGCACGGGCGTCGCCGCGGGCGACCCGGTCAGACAGCTCCTTCACCTCGGCCCGGCTCATCATTCGCGCTCGGCCCCCGGCGCCGAGGTGACGACGGCCATGATGCAAGGCACCCCATCGAGCGCGGTGAGGGCGTGCCGCGAGCCCTCGGGCTTCGAGCACGTGTCGCCGCGCCACAGCTCGGCGCCATCGGCCTCGCGAAAGCCACCCTGCAAGACGAGCGTATCTTCGTCGCCCAGGTGCGCGTGCTGCAGCGCGGCCGACGGCTGGAGCTCGAGAAACACCGCGAGCGCGCCGGCCCGCGACGGGCCGCACAGCGCGGGCATCAGCCGCACCTCGGGCGAGGGGCCATCTTCCCAGGCGTCCGGGTCGGCGAGTCGGTGGAGCAGCGCCGCGGCCTCGGCCTCTCTGAGCCCCAGGAGCCCGGCGAGCGGCTCGGCGAGGTGAAAAAAGCGCTCGGGGCCTTCGAGCCTCTCTTTCCAGGAGCGCATCGCGTGCGAGAACATACCCCGGCACACCTCGATACCCGCATCTGGAAACCGCAGAAGCCCGTAGAGTGCGGCGCCGCGCCCGTGAGACCCCTCGTGCTGTCACTGCTGCTGCTCGGCGGGTCGCCCGCGCTCGCCGACGAGGCCCGGCACCTTCAGGTCTCTGCGACCCTGCTCGGCGAGGTGTTCTCGCGCTCGGTCGGCGGCGAGGTGCGGGTCAGCTACTCGCTCAGCCGCATCTTCGACGCCGGCCTCGGCGTCAACATCGGGGCGAGCCCGGGCTTGCTGCTCACCGGCCGCTTTCATACGCCCTGGCAGCCCGACGCGCGCGTGCGCCCGTTCGGGCAGCTGCGCGCGGTGGCGCACCCGGCGACGCAGGGCTTCGGCGCGGGTCTGTACGGCGGGGCGATGGTCGAGCTCGGGCCGGGCCGGCTCGAGGCGGGGCTCGTCGGCCACGTGTACCTGCCGGTAGCCGGTCTTCTGCCGTACGCGGTGTTCGCGCAGGTGGGCTACGAGCTCGACGTGCTGGGCGCGCGCGAGCGGGTCGAGACGACGCGAGACGTGGTGGGCCGCACCGCGATTCGCGGCCGGCTGCACGACCTCGACGACGCCCCGCTGGGCCGGGCCGAGGTGCGCATCACCGGCGGAGCGCTGCCAGCGGCACTGACGGCGAGCGGGTCGGAGTTCGCGTTCGACCTCGAGCCGGGCGACTACCAGGTCATGGTGCAGGCCCCGGGGCACCTGATGCGCGGCGCGCGCGCGACGCTCAAAGAGGGTGAGCAGCTCGTGTTCGACATCGCGCTGCGGCCCGAGCCGAAGACGCGCAGCGCGGCGCTGACGGGCACGCGGGTGGCCATCTCGCAGCAGATTCAGTTCGAGCTGAGCCGCGCGCGCATTCTGCCCGAGTCGAACTTCATTCTCGACGAGGTGGTCGACGTGCTCTTGCGCAACCCGCGGGTGCAGCAGGTGCGGGTCGAGGGGCACACCGACAACGTGGGCTCAGCCGAGGTGAACCAGCGCCTCTCGGAATCGCGGGCCTTTGCGGTGATGCAGTACCTCATCGAGAAGGGAGTCGAGCCGAGCCGGCTGCGCGGCGAGGGCTTCGGGCCGACGCGGCCGATCGCCGACAACGCCACCGAAGAGGGCCGGGCCAAAAACCGGCGCGTGCAGTTCGAGATCGTGGAGTGAAACAGGGCGAGCCCTCGCGCGCCCCGTGGCCTCGTGTGAATATCCGCCTCATGGAAGTGGCGACGCCCTCGGGCCTGGCCGAGCCGATGGGCAAGTATCGGCTCCTCGAGCACCTGGGCACCGGCGGCATGGCCGAGGTGTTCCTCGCCGAGACGGCGGGCGCCCAGGGCTTCCAGAAGCGGGTGGTCATCAAGCGCGTGCTCCCTCACCTGCGCAGCGACCCCGAGTTCATCGAGATGTTCCTCGACGAGGCGCGGCTGGCGGCGCGGCTCACCCACCCGAACGTGGTGCAGACGTTCGAGCTGGGCGAGTTCAACGGCAGCTTCTTCATCGCCATGGAGCACGTCGTCGGCAAGACGCTTTACGCCGTCATCGACCGCCTGAACGACTACGACGTGCTCTTCCCGCTCGACGGCGCGCTGCGGGTCATCGTTCAGCTGCTCGAGGCGCTCGACTATGCGCACGCGCTCACCGACGAGCGGCGGCGGCCGCTGCGCATCGTGCACCGCGACGTCACGCCGTCGAACGTGATGCTGACGCCGCAGGGCTCGGTGAAGCTGCTCGACTTCGGCATCGCCCGCGCAGCCGACCGGCGCCACCACACCCAGGCGGGCGTGACGAAGGGCAAGGTCGGGTACATGGCGCCCGAGCACGCCCGTGCCGAGCGCATCGACGGCCGCGCCGACGTCTTCTCGGTGGGCACGCTGCTCTACATTCTCACCACAGGCTCCGCGCCGTACCCGCCGACCCGAGACCGGGGCGAGCAGGTTCAGCGCATGATGAAGGGCCGCTACGTCGCCCCCCGCGAGGCGAACCCAGCGCTCGACGTCGACCTCGAGCGAATCATCTTGAAGGCGATGGCGCCACGGCTCGACGCGCGGTACACGAGCGCCGGCGAGATGCTGCGCGAGGTCGAGGCGTACGCCGCGGCACAGCAGCTCAACCTCGGCGCGCGCGCCGTGGCCGAGGTGATGCGCACGCTGTTCCCCGAGCTCGCGGCCCCTGCGGTCGTCGGCCGCCCGACGGTGACCGTCGACGAGCCCGTGCCCTCGCCGCGCCCGAACGCGACCGACGTCAAGCGTACGCTGAGCGCGCGCCCCCTGCGCGACACGAGGTCCGACCCCGCGGTGCCACCGCCGTCGCCCGTGCCTGACGAGCCGCCCTCTGAGCCGCTGCCGCCGGTGAGCGACCACACCGCGCCCATCGCGGTGGCCGACACCGACATCAAGCCCTCGCCCCCTCAGGCGCCGACCCGCGCGCGCGCGCAGCCATCGAAGGCGCCGCCGTCGCCCGGCCGCTGGGCCCTGTTGCTGACGCCGGCCGTCGCTGCCGGCGCCGGGCTCGCGTGGCTCCTCGCTCCGGCCGCGACGCCCGCGCCGAGCCCGGCGCCACCGCCCGTCGCCGTCGTCGTGCCCGACGAAGCCCCGAAGCCCGCTCCGGCGCCCGAGCCACCGAGCCCTGCCGCAGAGGCCCTGCCTGGCGCGGTCGAGCTGCCACCCGACGGCCCCGTCGAGCTGGCGCGACCGGTGGTGCGCAAGGCGCCGGCCGCCGCGCCGCCGGCGAAGAAGCTGGGCGTGGTGAAGCTGACGTCAGAGCCCCAAGCCATCGTGCGCGTGCTCGGCAGGTCGTACGGCCGCACGCCCATGCGCTTCGAGCTGCCCGAGGGCATGCACCGGCTCGAGCTCGAGTACCCGAACAACGGCGCGAAGCGCACGCTGCTCATCAACGTGTCGGCGGGGAAAGAGACGCAGATCAACGAGCACCTGCGCTGAGAGGTCAGCGCAGCGCGAGCCAGACCGCGAGCGCCGCACCGACGGCCGCGCCGGCGGCGACGGCGGCGAAGAGCCAGGCGCCCACCCGAGGCGAGCGCACCCGGCCGGGCGGCTCGGGCGGCAGCGCCGCGGGTACGGGGGTCACGGGCGTACCGCGCACGCGGGTCTGCTCCGTGCCGAGGGCCTTGAACAGCCGCTGCACCTCGTACCGCACTTCGCGCGCGGTGGGCCGCAGGGCAGGCTGCTTCTCGAGCATGCGCAGCACCAGCCGCTCGAGCTCGGGCGACACCGACGGCTCGATGCGCGACGGCGGCACCGGCGCCTCACGCACCTGCTTCAGCATGATGTCGATCGGTCGGGCTGCGTCGAACGGAACCTGGCCGGTCAACATCTCGTAGAGCACGCAGCCCAGCGAGTAGAGGTCGGTGGCGAAGGTCGGCTTCTGCACCGTCGCCTGCTCGGGCGACATGTACTCGGGCGTGCCCACCACCACGTTGGTCTGGCTCACCTCGCGCGACACGCGCACCAGCTTCGCCAGCCCGAAGTCGAGCAGCTTCAGCACCGGGGCGGCGTCGCGCCGCCGTACGATGAAGAGGTTGCTGGGCTTGATGTCACGGTGCATCACGCCGGCCGCGTGGGCCGCCTCGAGGCCGGCGGCGGCCTGCTCGATGAGCGGCAGCGCCTCGCCGGCCGTGAGCGCCCCGCGACGGTGCAAGAGCTCCGAGAGCGGCTCGCCCTCGAGCAGCTCCATGACGAAGTACTGGCCGCCGCCGGGGAGCTCTCCGAACGAGAAGATGTCGACGAGCGAGGGGTGGCGCACCGCGTTCACCGCGCGGGCCTCGTCGAGGAAGCGGCGCACGTAGTCGGCGTCGCCCGCGAGCTCGGGGCGCAGCACCTTGATGGCCACGGGCTTGCCGATGAGCGGCTGCTCTGCGGCGTAGACGAGGCCCATGCCGCCGGCGCCGATGCGGCCCTTGACCCGGTACTCGCCGAGCGTCATGCCGTTCAGCGAGTCGGGGTCTTCGAGGCCGCGCTGGGTCGGCGGCTCGTCGAGGCGGCGCGCGGTGGGCTCGGCGCCTTCGAGCGGCCCCGTCACGGTCGGCGCCTCGTGCACGGGCGAGGCTGCGGCGCGCGTGGGGCGCGGCGAGAAGGCCGGGCCGGTGAGCACCAGCTTCGCCCCATCGGTGGGGCACTCGAGCGTGCCCGGCGGCCACCGTGCTCTACAGCGCGGACACTCGACCATCGGGGCGAGTGTAGCCCCACCGTGGGCGAGTTCAGCGGCGGCGGCGCCGCGCGAGCGCGAGCACGAGGCCCAGGAGCGCCGGCTCGAGGCCCGAGCCCGAGCAGCCGAGCGCCACGCCCACGTGGCCACGGGGCCGGGCCCCGGCGTCGGGGCCCGCGCACGCGGCGCCCGCGAGGAGTTGATCTGCCCCGCACTGCGTCGTCGTGCCGTCGCACACCTCGGCGACGTCGCACGCCCCCGCCGAGGCGCGGCACACGGCGCCGGCATCTCGCACGGCATCGCCGGGGCAGTCGGCGCGGGTGCCGTCGCACGCCTCGGCCACGTCGCAGTCGCCGCCCGCGGCTCGGCACACGCCCGACGCCACGAAGCGGTCGGTGGGGCACTGCGCGCTCGTGCCGTCGCAGCTCTCGGCGACGTCGCAGACCCCGGCATCGGGCCGACAGATTCCCGAGGTGAGCAGCACGTCGTTCGGGCAGGCCGCGCTGGTACCGCTGCAGGCCTCGGCCACGTCGCACGGGCCCGCAACGGCACGACACACGGTGCCCATCGGCAGCACCACGTTCGTGGCGGGGCAAGACCTGGCGCCGTTGCACGTCTCGGCCACGTCGCACGCCCCGGCGGCAGGCCTGCACACCGTGCTCGGGGCGGCAAGGGTGTCGGTGCACGACGTCGAGACCCCGTCGCAGACGTCGGCGGGGTCACACGGGCCGTTCTGGGCGCGGCAGACCGTGCCCGAGAGGCTCGGGCGACACGTGCCCACCGAGCCCTGCACGTTGCACGCGTCGCAGTCGGAGCCGCACGCGCTGTTGCAGCACACCCCGTCGGCGCAGAAGCGCGACGCGCACTGTGCGTTCGAGGTGCACGCCTGACCGTTGGTCGCGAGGTCGTACGCCTCGCTGCTGTTGTACGGTATGAGGCCGGGGCTGACTCCCGAAAGACCACCCGCCACGAGCAGGCGGCCCGCGACGACGCCCTGGGCTGCGCCGCGGCGGGGGACCATGAGGTTCGACCCCGGCGGAGACGCCCACAGGTTCGTGGCCACGTCGTAGACCTGCGTCACGTTGCTCGAGTCGCCGTTCGACAGCTCACCGCCGGCGATGACAGGTACGCCCTGCACCGAGAACGCCTCGACGTAGCCGACCCCGGTGTGCAGGCTGCGAGGAGGGTCGAAGGTCAGGCCGAAGGGGCGAAACAGCTCGCTGGTGTTGCGACCGGGGCCCACCCCGGCGCTGCCGGCGATGAGCACGTTGCCGTTGGTGAGCTGCACCATCGCGTGGGCATTGCGAGGAGCGCTCATGGCCGACGGCAGCAGGGCCCAGCCGCCGTCACTGGGGTCGAGCAGCTCGGCGGTGTCGTCTTCGACGCACGTCGCGCAGGTGCCGTTCGGCGGGCAGCAGTCGGTGACCCCGCCCGTCACCAGCACGCGCCCGTCGGTGAGGCGAAGGGCCGAGGCCAGGTTGCGGCCGCGGTTGAGCGGCGGGCCGAAGGCGAAGCTGCCGATGCCGCCCGGCGTATAGAGCTCGGTCTGCCGGCTGCGGCTGTAGCACCTGCCGGCTCCCGGGTTGCAGCTCTGGTCCACCTGGTTGCCGCCGATGACCAGCACCGTGCCGTTGGGCAGCGGAATGAGGCTGGGCGTGAAGGCCCGGGAGACCAGCATGTTCGCGCTGGTGCCCCACCCCGTCTGCGGGTTGAACAGCGCCGTGGTGTTGCCGCCGGCGCCCCCCACCATCAGCACCCTGCCCTGGGTCGGCAGCCAGACGAGCGAGTGCAGCGAGTTGGCCGTGGGCAACGAGAAGGTCGGTGACCAGACACCGGCGGCGGCGTTGTACACGTCGCATGCCCCGGAGCTCGAGCTGGCGGTGACGCCGCCCACCACCAAAAAGTCGCCGTTGCCGAGCACGACGCCGGGCCCGGCGCGCGCACCTCCGGCCATGGTGCCCGTCGCCGTCCACACCGGGTCGAGCACGGCGGGGTACGCCGAGGGCAAGAGCTCCCAGCTCACCTCGACGAGGCAGGTGCTGGCGCCGGGCGGGGTCACCGGGCGGTGAAAGGGCACACGACCGTCAGAGTCGTACGCGCAGCCGCGCACCGCCACCTGCGCATCGTGCTTCTCGCCCGCCGCGTCGCGCACCCAGGGCGCGGCCATGCGCAGCCGAGGAATGCCGTCGGCGTCGAGCAGCTCGACGATGCGCTCGAAGACGCGCAGACCCGCGGTGCGAGAGTCGAGCGCCAGGTGGTAGCTGACCTTCTCGACCGCCGGGCGCTGCTCGAACCTCAGCGTGTCTTCCAGCTCGGTGGGCCCCACCTTCAAGGTGAGGTGGGCCCCGCGCAGCGCCGCCGGGTAGTGGGTCTCGCCGCCTTCGACCCTCGCGCGCACCGGCGACGCGCCAATCAACCGAACCGACGTGCTCAAGCCCGAGCGCTCGTCGGTGACGACGAACGGCTCGTTGGCGAGCAGCGGAACCCGCGTGACGACTCCGTCCAGGCCGCGCGGCCGCAACGGCTCGGCCCGGCCACAGCCGAACAACAACACCACGACGAGCAGGCTCCGCATTCGCGCTCTCACAGTCTACGACGCCGCGCGGAAGTCGGATGCGAAAGGGCGCTTCTGCGCCCTTTGCCGACGGCACGACCGGCGCCGCTCAGACCTTCATCGACTTCGACCGAGCCCGGCTCACGCGACGGCGTGCGCTCAGAGCTTGGGCGCCTCGGGCGCGGCCTTCTGGCGCTCCTTCGCGTCGGCGTCTTCCTGCCACTTGCGCTCGAGCTGCTCGAACTTCGAGTCCTCGACGAGAAGCTCGCAGTTGCGGTGGGGGGTGCAGCTGGCGCGCAGCGACGTGTCGCCGTGCTTCCAGCGCATGTCGTTCGGCGGGTTCTTGTAGCTGGGCTCGCCGTACCTGGCGGTGAGCGCCTGGTAGAGCTTGCTGCCCTCGCTGAGCTCGTCGGGCGCGACGAAGTAGCGCATGCGGTAGACCTTCGACGGCTTGCTCGCCGTACCCACGAGCTGCAGGAACAGCAGCGGCTTCAAGATGGGGCGCTTGTCGCTCGCGTCGCCGGTGTTGGGCGTCTGCATGAGCTTCCCGTCGAGGTACGTCGCGACGCTCGAGGGGTCGAGGTAGCAGCCGCGCGGCGCCGTCTCGCCGTAGCGCAGGGTGCCGATGCCGGTGGCCTTGCCCTCACAGCGCGGGTCCATGAACTTCACGCACCGGCGCTCCTGCGCGTCTTTGCCGCTCACCTTCTCGCAGGTGAAGCCCTTCTGCTCGTCGATGGCGAGCGAGAGCTTCAGCTCCATGATCGAAAACTTGTCGTGCCCTTCATCGGCAAGAGCAGCCAACGGCAGCACTGCACACAGGGTCAAGCAGCAGCCCGTGAAGCGGCTCATCGTCATGCGACCTCCGTTATGAGTCGGTGAGACATCGTGCGACGGTGGCGGGTTCCTGCGTGCAGCACCTCGGCACGGTAGTACCTCTCGGCGAGCTCTGCTCCGCTCTCCGATCTGCGTCGTGACTGGCAGTGCTGCGGCGCGAGCCCGTCAGTCGCTCAAGCGCCGCGCATCTTCGAGGCCGAACACCGCCGGCGTCTCAGCGAGCGCGCGAGCAGCCCACAGCAGTGCGTCGTCGTGGTCGACGTGAACCGGCAACGCGTGCTCGCGCGAGCCAGGCACGACGGCGCGCGGGTCATCGGGGAAGTGGCCGCTGCGAATCTGGCGCATCGCCGCGTCCGAGGCCGGGTGCGTTCGCACGTGCACGACCCGAACCCCCGGCGCCGGAGCGGGGTACCCCTCGAACCTGCCGCCCAGCGTCAGCACGAACGGCTTCGCGGGCAGCAGGTTCAGTCGCCAGCTCGCGAAGCCGGCCCCGCCGAGCGGCGAAGCGACCGTGACGAGCACGATGTCGTGTGCGGCCTCGGCGGTCGTGAGCTCGCTCACCGCCATCGCGCTCAAGACGCCGCCTGCGCTGTGCGCCAAGACCACGATCGGCCGGCTGTCGCCCGCGCAGCGGGCGAGGTGACTCAGCCCGCCGGCGAAGCGGGTGACGAGCGCGCGGGTCTCTTCGACGGCGCTCCAGTGAAACGAGAGCAGCGCCGCTGGCTCGAGGCGCTCGAGCACCGCACGCACGTCGCGCACGTTCTGCGTCTCGCCGCCGATGCCGTGCACCAGCACCACGACCGGGCCCGAGCCCGAGAGGCCGGGGCAGCTGCCCCGCTCTTCGAGCGCGACCGCCGTTCGTTCGGGGGCGGCGTCGCGCGACCGTGCGTCGGGCAACGCAAACCAGCCGCGGTGGCCGCCGCACGCAGTGACGACCAGCGAGGCCGCCGAGACGAGCACGAGTTTCATGCGCCGATGATGGGCACCCGCGGCCTTGCGCTCCATTTGCAATTTCAGACGCGAGGTTTCCAACAGCCGAAATGTCGGGTCGCGGCGCTCGCGATGCTCGACGCGCTCGGTGCGCGAAGGCGACCCGCTGTGGCTTGCGAGGCGTCGTGAACGTGGCGGTTACAAGGCGCGCCCCTCTGCGAGTAACCCAGGCGTTCACAGCGTCAATCGGGTGTGGCCGGCCCGCGCTCGGTCGATCGACCGAGCCGCGAAACAGGGGGGCGTTGGGGGCAGATATTCGGCTCATGTCACCTCCGGTTCGCCCTGCCCCGACGATGAACATGAACCCGCGCCGCGCGGCGCTGCCGGCTCCCGAGCTCGCGCCGACCGCCGTGCAGGCGCGCGACAGCGCCGGGCCCGACGTCGCCCAGGCGCGGCGCGCGATGGCGGCCAACGCGTTTCGCCTGATGCAGGAACAGGGGCTCGTCGCTCCGCAGGCGCGCCTCGACGAAGCCGCGCCGGGCGGGAGCCGCACGTACCGCGAGCGCATGGAGGCGCTCGTCACCGACCGCAACGCCGATGGCCGTCTCGAGCTCGACCTCGCGCAGCTGCGCGACAGCGGGCTCGTTCGCACGGGCACCACCGTCGAGCAGCTCGACCGCGTGCTCGCCGCCGATGTGCGCCAGTCTCGCCTCACCGACACGTTCTTGCAGGCCCAGCACCCCCGCGTGCCCGGCCTGACGGCGCAAGACCAGCGCGACCTTCGCGCCTCGGAGGGCATTCGGTTGCGCAACCCCAACGCGTGGGGGCTCAGCACGTACGACTCGGTCGCCGACGTGCGCGCCGCAGCCGTCAGCGAGGGGGCCGCCGCCGCCATCTCGCGCGACGCGCTCATGACCGCTCAGGTCATGCGCGGCCGCGGCGACCTCGCCGGCGCCCGCGCGCTGCTCGCCCGCACCGGCCAGGGCTTGCAAGAGAACCACCACTTCACCGCCGCCCGCGCGACGTTGACCGAGCTGACGCGGCCGCCCCTCTCAGAGGGCGAGGTGAACCTCGTGCAAGACCGCGTCGACGCGCTGCGCCGGAGAGACCCGGGCTACGACCGGCGCCAGCACGTCATCACGGTGTCGAACGACCTCGGCAACCGCACCGACATTCGCGAGACGGCGTTCGGCTCGACCTTTGGCGCGCTCGCGCAGCGGCGGCTCGCGCAGATGAGTCAGGTCGAACGTATGGAAGCCGCGCTCGGCGCTCGCGTCGAGCCGACCAACATCGAACAAGCGCAAGACTACTTCCAGCGCTACTCACGCACGCACACGAGTGACGAAGTTCGCCAAGAGTATGGCGCGTACCTGCAGAACTTCTACGCCCACGCCGGGCAGGGCGTGACGTGGAACGCGCTCGACCCCGTCGACCAGCGGCCGAACCAGCTCACCCAGTCGCTCGCCCAACAGCCGACCGACGCCTCGGGCCGCCGGCTGATCGACTGCGAGGGCTTCATCTACCTGAACCATCGCCTGCTCACGCCCCTGCAAGACGCGCAGGGGCGCCGCCGCTTCGACGTCGTGCATGGCGGTAACGGCGCTCACGTCATCAGCATGGCCCAAGACCGCACCGGCCACGGCTTCGTCATCGACAACTCGAGCGTCGGGCCGATGCTCGACCGGCCGGCGCTCGCGCAGGCGGCCGAAGGGCACCTGCCGCAAGGCCGCTTCAGCCGGCGCCTGTCAGACGTCGACGAGCAGGGCACGCTGCTCGATTGAGACACGCAAGAACCGTCTTGCGCCCAGCGGTTAGTACTTCCGGGCTATGGCGGCGGGCTCTCGGGTGCCCGAAGTTGTGTCGATGCGCCGTCATCTCGCTCTGTCGTTTCTGGTCGCCGCGTGCCTGTGCTGTGGCCCAGCGCCTGAACCCGTCACCGCGACCGCGACGACCTTCTCAGTCGGCCGCGCGGGCGGCACCCTCACCGTGCCGCAAGGCGACATTCTCGAAGGCGTGATCATCGAAGTGCCCGAGGGCGCGCTGGACGAGACGGTCACCTTGAGCGTGGCGCCGAGCGAAGACGACACGCCGCTGCCAGCAGACGGCGTGCGCGTGGGCCCGCAGCTGACCCTGTCGCCCGCCGACCTGAAGCTGAACAAGCCGCTGCGCATCACCTTCCCCTTCGCGCCCGACGAGTGGAGGCTCTTCGCGACTCCGGCCGACAAGTGCCGCGTGTGGCAGCGCACCGACGAGGGGTGGCAGGCGCACCTCGCCGTCGCGGCCGGTGAAGACACCCTCACCATCGAGACGACCTCGACGCGCGCCGCAGCGCCCGGCGTTCAGCGCGCGGTGAGGGTCAGCACGTGCATCATGTTCCCACACCTGTGCGCGCTGCCGGGTGTGTGCAACAGCCCGACGGGGTTCTGCCTCGAGAAGCTGCCAGACCTGAGCCCCGACCCGGCCGCCGCGAGCACGATGTCGTTCATGCGCGGCCGGCTCATCTACCAGAACAAGGTCGACGCGACGACGCAGACGCTGGTCGAGCACGCGTACCCGAACGGCCCGGCGGTGCAGTCGGCGCCCATCACCTTCCCCGCGTTCGTCTTCGCGACCGGGCTCGCCTCGACCGCCGACGGCGCACTGTGGGGTGGCTTCTTCACTTCCGGCAACGCGAAGCTGCCCCGAACAGGGTTGCCCACCCGCTTCGAGACCACGACCGGCACTCGGGGCAACGGCATGCTCCCCGTCACGACCACCACGAACGAGGTGACACGCATCGCCACGCAAGAGGCCCCGTCGGGCGCAAACCGGCGGCAGTGTCTGGTCGTCACCTCGAGCGGCACGCGCACGCTGCCGGGCACGACGCGCGGCTTCAACTGCTTCGTCGCTCGGCGGCCGACGTTCGCCGAGAGCCTCATCGTTCGGGGCGATGACGGCCTGTCGTTCATCACTCCGACCAGCGGGTCGATCGACCAGCTGGGGGTGCGGGCTCCGGCGGGGTTCTTCGTCAGCGACGTCGCGACCTCGTACAGGTCGCAGGCCTTCGCGGTGACGTTTCGCAACGCCGACTTCACCGACTTTCGCCTGCATCTGTACGCGAACGAGACCGCGGTGCCGGTCAGCTTCAGCTTCGACTCGCCGGCATCTGACATCGAGTTCGGCGAAGACGACCGGCTGTACCTGACCCGCCTGGCGTCGCCCGAGCTGCACGTCTACGACCGTGCGACGCAGAGCGAGCAGATCTTCGCCCTCAGCACCGACCCGGCCACCGCCCAGAGAATGCGCCCCTTGCGCGTCTTCAACCCGCGCCTCGAGAACGAGATGCTCATCGTCGTGACCGGCGTGCAAAACCGCGAAGAGCTCTACACGTTCAAGCGCGCCCCTTGAGCGGGGCCGCCTCTCGTTCGGCCACACATCAGTCTGGCGGCCGGGTCGGCGCCTCTCGAAAGACCCGTCACCCTGCCCCGCCTGGCCAGCGCAACAAGGCCGGGGGCATTTCGCTGTGGCGAAACGTCGCGTCCCCGCGCCAACTCAGGGCTTCACGAACGCCACCACCCGCTGCCCGGGAATCAGCGGGCCCGGCGCGTCGAGCTCGAGCAGCACCTCGAGCACCCGCGTGTCGTTCTTCTCGGTCGGCGAGTCAGACTTCACCGTCTTGCGGCCGAACCGCCGCGCGAGCTCGAGCACCCGGCCCTCGAAGCGCCGCTCGCCGAACGCATCGGCCTGCGCCCACGCCGCGGCGCCGACCTTCACCCGCCCCACGTCGCGCTCGTCGACCTCCATGCGCACCCTCAGCGCCCGCGTGTCGCCGATCACCACCAGCGGCTCGGTGCCCTGAAAGGTGTACAGCTCACCGGCCTTCACGTTCACCTGCAGCACCTCGCCGTCGTGCGGCGCCCGAACCGCCAGCCGCTCGGCCGCCGCCAGCGCCTGCTGCGCCCGCGCCTCGGCGCCCGCCACGCGCGCCCGCTGCACGGCGATGTCTTCACCGCGGCTGCCCGCAACCGCCGCCCGCGACCGCGCATCGAGCGCGAGCCACGTCGCCCGGTCGGTCTGGGCCTGCCGCCGTGCCCGCTCGAGCTCGTCGGCCGTCGCGGCACCCGACTTCGCCAGCTGCTCGGTGCGGCCCGCGATCGACGCCGACAGCTCGGCCCTCGACTGCGCCGCCGCGGCCTCCTGGCCCACCGCTTCCTTGTCTTCGCCGCGGCTGCCCTTCAAGAGCCGCGAGAGCGTGCTCTTCTCGGCGAGCACCTCGGCCTCGGCCGCCGCGAGCGCGGCGCGCTCGGCCCCGTCGTCGAGCTGCACGAGCAGGTCGCCCGCCTTCACGGCCTGGCCGTCGCTCACCCGCACCTTCGTCACCACCGCGGTCACCTGCGCCGCGAGCCGCGTCTCACGGCCGATCGGCTCGACGACGCCGTTCGCTCCGACCCACGAGGCACCCGGCGACAGCGCGTCGCGTTCGTCTCTTCCCGGGACCGTGCTCTTCGCGTCGCGCATCGCATTCTGGCGGTCGGGCTCGAGCGGCGTCGTCACCGGCTCGGCGACCGCGTTGCGAACGATCTGCGCCCCGCACGTGCCCACGAGCAGCGCGAACGTCGCGACGCCCAACAGCTTCCCCAGGCTCTTCGTCATGGCTCGTCTCCGTCGAGAAGCCGGCCGTCTTCGATGCGCACGATGCGGTCGGCGAGGTGAAAGATGCGGTTGTCGTGCGTGACCACGAGCGCCGTGTGGCCGCGCTCGGCGCACAGGCGTTTGAGCAGCTGCGTCACCTGCATGCCGTTCTCTGCGTCGAGGCTCGCCGTCGGCTCATCGGCCAGAATCAACGGCGGCCGGCCCGCCACGGCGCGGGCGATCGCCACCCGCTGCCGCTGCCCGCCCGACAGCTCTTCCGGGCTGCGATCGCGCTTGTCGGCGAGCCCGACCGCCTCGAGCGCCGCCCGGGCCTCTTCGCGCGCCGCCCGGCGCGAGTAACCCCTGAGCTCGAGCGGCAGCGCCACGTTCGCCTCGGCGCTCAGCGACCCGAGCAGGTTGTGCCCCTGAAAGATGAACCCGATGTACGAGAGCCGCAGCTCGGGGAGCTGAGACTCACGCTTGCCGTGAATGGGCTCGCCGAAGAGAAACGCGCGACCGGTGCTCGGCGCGAGCACGCAGCCGAGAATCGAGAGCAGCGTCGTCTTGCCCGAGCCCGACGGCCCGACCAACATCGTGAAGCTGCCCGCGCCCAGCGTGAGGTCGACCCCCTTGAGCACCTGCTGCGCGATGGCGCCCTCACCATACGTCTTCGTGAGGCCCTCGAGCCGCACCGCCGTCGCCGCCGTCATCGGAACACCATGGCCGGCTCGAGGCGGCGCAAGCGCGACAGGGCGAGCACCGAGGCGGTGAGGCAGACGCCGAGCATCACCACGAACGTGATCGCGGCCGCCTCGACGGGCACGACCGGCGTCAGCTGCGCGTTGCGCATGCCCTGCACCATGCCCGAGACCGCGCCGAGGCCGATGAGCGACCCGAGCGCGCCGTAGACCAGCGCCTGAACGAAGAGCAGCCGCGCGAGGTCGCCCATGCGCGCCCCGATCGCCTTCAGCGTGCCGAACTGCCGCAGGTTGTCGACCACCGACGAGAACATCGAGAGCGCGACCGTGATGAGCCCGACCAGGAGCCCCATGAACGTCGACGTGCCGAACGAGAAGCCGATCTGCGTCTCGGTCAAGATGTAGAGCAAGATGGTCTCGAGGTACTCGTCGCGCGTCATCACCTTCGCCGACGGCAGCTCGGCCTGGAGCCGCCGCTTCAGCTCGGCGGGGTCGACCCCTGGCGCCGCCTTCACCATGACGAACGAGTGCTCGCCCGCCGGCGCCCGGCTGATCTCGCGCGCGAGCTCGAGCTCGGCGAACGCATACGCGGGCGCGAACGGCAAGAGCCCCCACGTGAAGCCGACCGCCTGCACCTTGCGGCCGTTCACCTCGCGCACCGAGCCCAGGTTGAGCCCGCCGAAGCGCTCGCGCTCGGCGTCTTCGAAGAACATCGCGTTCGGCATCGCCAGCGCCGAGACCTCGCCGGCCACCACGTTCCACGGCCCGCCCGCGAAGCGCGGCGCGGCGGTGCCGACGAGCGAGATGCCCTGGCCGCCCCCGTCGGGCAGCTTCAGCTGCGCCTGCGTGAGCAGCAGCGGCTCGGCCCAGGCGACGCCCGGCGTCGCGCGCGCCCGGTTCAGCTGTGCGTCAGACAGCGGCGTCGAGGCCGCGAACTGCTTCGTGCCCGGCGGCGCCACCCAGATGTCGACCGCAGTGCTCTCGACGAACATGCGGTTCTTGAACAGCAGCGCGAGAAAGGTGCCGACCTGGAAGTTGCCGAGCACGACGGCGAAGACGACGCCGAACAGCGTGCCCGTCAGCTTCAGCCGGTCGTGAAACATCATCGACAGCCCGACCGCGCCCATGGTGCGCCAGCGGCGAACGAAGCCCGGCCGGGTGGTGATGGGGGCGGCGCTCATCGCGGCTCCAGGGGGAGGTTCGCCGAGAGCCTGAGCCAACCCCGTGCCGTGCCGACCTCACACCGCGACTGGAGCGCCCCCACCTCGGCCGCGAACACGTCGCGGTCTGCCTGAATCGTCTCGAGCTGCGTGGCCACGCCCGCGCGCCAGCGCTCGAGCGTGAGCTCGCGGGCCCTTCGCGCCGCCGCGAGCTGGGCCGTGGCCGCCGCCACCTTCACCTGCGCCGCGCGCGCGCGGTGCCAGTCGGCGTGCAGCTGGTCTCGCGCCGCCGCGGTCAGCCGGTCGTAGGCGAGCGCGCTCAGGGCCTCGGTCTGCCGCTGCCGTCTCAAGCCCTGCACGCCCGCCACGTCGAGGCGCAGGGCGAGCTCGAGCCCGCCCGAGTACAGCGCGTTGGTGTTCTGAAAGCCGGTCGCGTTCGTGAAGCGCTGCGTGAACTGCGCGTTGACCCTCGGCACGAACGCGAGCGTCGCCGCCGCCGTCGCGCGCTCGGCCGCGCCCACCAGTCGCTGCGCCGCTCGAAGCTGCGGCAGCTCGGGCACCCGCTGCTCGAGCTCTTCGAGCGGCACCTCGGTCTCAGGCACGCCCGACGGCAGGTCGGGGGGCGCCGAGGGCTTGAGCCCGGTGAGCGTCTCGAGCGAGCGGGCCTGCGTCTCGAAGAGCACGTCAGCCTCTGCGGCGATCTGCGTCGCGCGCTCGACCTCGGCCCGCGCCCGCTCGAGCTCGAGCTCGGTGGCGACGCCCGCCTCTTGCCGGCGCGCGAGGCTCGATTCCTGCTCTCGCGCGACCTCGAGCGACCGGTGCGCCGAGGCCGCCACGCCCTTCGAGGCGACCCACTGGTGAAAGCCCGCCACCACCGACCGGCCGACGCGCTGGGCCGCCGCGAGCGTCTCGAGCTCGGCCGCATCGGCGCTCGCCGACGCCGAAGCGGTGAGCAGCCAGCGCGAGGCGTCGACGAGCGGCAGGTCGACCCGCACCTGGGCATCGAGCTGGTTCTTCTGCACGATGGTGATGGTGCGAACCGCCCCCGTCGCGTCGGGCACCGACACCACCGCGTCGTACTGGTTGTAGGTCCACCCCGCCCCCGCGGTGAGCGAGGGGAGCAACGCACCCCACTGCTCGCCGAACGCCGCCGTCGCCCGGTCGGCCTCGAGGCGCGCCTGGCGCTGGTCGAAGCTGTGGGCACCGGCTGCCTCGAGAAACTGCGGCAGGGGCTGGGCCCAGGCCCCCGCGCTCGACATCACCGCCACAACGCCCCATCGAATCAATCGCACAACTGAACTACGAAACCCGCTATGTTTCGTTTCAGGTTGAAGCAATTTTTTAGTACGACCGTATTATAAGTCGATGGGTCGGCCCCGAGGCACACGCAACGACGACTACGGCGAGCGCCGGCTGGCCATCGCACGCAGCGTGCGGCCGCTGCTCACGCGCGAAGACGGGGTTCGGGCCTCGATGCGCCAGCTCGCCTCAGCCGCCGGCGTCTCGATGGCGACGCTGCGGCACTACTTCCCCGGCCGCGCCGAGGTGGTCGCCGCCGTGATGGAGACATGGCTCGCCGACGGGGCTCCACACCTGG
Source organism: Myxococcaceae bacterium (assembly GCA_016793725.1). Taxonomy (GTDB): domain Bacteria; phylum Myxococcota; class Myxococcia; order Myxococcales; family Myxococcaceae; genus Xiheicaenimonas; species Xiheicaenimonas phototrophica. Next base: position 30,601 of record JAEUJP010000304.1, read on the forward strand.
CGCGCGCGTCACTGCCGACCTCGAAGAGCGTGCGCCGCTCGCTGCGCACGTTTCTCGACAACCTCTGCGAGGGGTGGCTGCGCTTCGGCGTCGGCGCGGCCCACGCGACGATGTTCGCCGAGGCGCTGAGCAGCCGCGCGCTGGGCCCCGCGTTCGTGAACACGATGCTCGAGCCGCTGCTGCAGTCGGGCGAGGCGCTGCTGCGGCACCACGTCGAGCGCGGCGAGCTTCAGCCCTGCGACCTGCGGCACGCGGCGCTCACGCTGCTCTCGCCCGTCGTGCTCGCGCTGTTTCACCAAGACAGCCTGCTCGGGGCCCGGTGCCGGCCCCTCGACGTGACGGCGCTGGTGCCCGCGCACGTCGACCGGTTCCTCGCCGCCTTCCCCCCGGTCGCGGCGTGAGGGCCGCGCCCCAGAAGAGAAGGGGTCACCACGATCTGACGAAGCCGAGCAGCGCTCTCCGCTCGGCCTCGGTGAGCCCGTCGCAGGTCTGGCGGTGCGCGGGCGTCTCGCGCGGCTCGAGGCAGAAGAGCGCTTCGAGCGAAGCGACGCTGCCGTCGTGCAACAGCCGCGACGCGGCCCACACCCCGGCGAGGCGCGGCGCCTTGATGCCGCGCGTGATGTAGGGCGAGCCGGCGTCGAGGCCGCAGCACGCCGTGCCGTCGGGCTTCGGGCCATAGATGTTCGCGTACTCGGGGTCGGTGCCGACCTCGGCGAACGTGAACACGCGGGTGCCCTCGCCGCTGGGGCCGGCGTGGCACGCACGGCAGCCGCGCGCGTCGAACAACTGCGCGCCCTCGTCGTCGCGGCGACCGGGCGGGCTCGGCGCGCGCAGGCGCTGCACGTAGTCGCGCAGCGGGCCATAGCGCGGGTCATCGGGCTCTTGCCGACCGAAGCCGAACGCGACGAAGCCCTGCATGAAGACCTCGAGCGAGGGGATGCCGCCATTCCACGAGAGCATCTCGCCCGGCATGCCGGCGGCGGCGCGCTGCTCGGCGGTGGGCAGGTTCCACAGCGAGAGCACCCGGCTCGGCGCCCAGACGCCGTCATCGAGCAGCGGCGGCGTCAAGAAGTCGAGCACGCCGGGCGGCAGCTTCAGGTGCCGCTCCTGCGAGCCCAGCCCGAGCGGTGACGACGCCCAGCCCTTCATCATGAGCGCCGTGCCGAGCACGGTCGACCGCACGCCGTAGCCCGAGCGCGCCTGCGCGGCCTGCACATGTGGGCGCAGCGCCTCGCGCAGCGTCGGCGCGACCGACGGCGCCTCGGGGTCGAAGCTGAGCAGCAGCGGAGCCCCCAGCGACGCGATGAACGCGCCGTACTCGAACCGCGTGTTCCCGAACCCCACGGCGTAGCGCCCGTCGGGCAGCCGGCCGAAGTGGCACGCCGCGCAGGTGAACGCCTGGGTGTCGCCCCTCGACGGCGCCAGCCCCACTGGCAGCCCCTCGCCGCTCGCCGGGTCGGCGACCAGGCCGAGGCTCGAGAAGCCGCGCCCGTAGTAGCCCGCGTAGTGCTCCTGCAGAAACACCAGCAGGCTCGTCGGAATGCCGGTCGTGCCGAACGTCTCGTGAAAGAAGAGCTGCTTGCCGCAGCGCAGCCGCGTCGCGCCCGTGTCGTCGCCAAGCCGCCACGCCTCACACGCGCCAGCGAGCTTTTCGGTCTCGAGCACCGCCTCGAGGCGGTCGTCGATGTCGTGCGTCGGCTCTTCACCCGGCGACAACGCCCGCATCGGTACGTGCGTCGCACACGCACCGAGCAGCGCCAGTGACCACCACCGCATCAGCGGCCCCGGCGCCGCCGCAGCACGGCGCCGATGAGCGCGAGGCCCCAGGCCTCTGCCGCCAGCGGCGACGCTCCGCAGCCGCAGCCGCCCGGCCCCGCCGCACCCCCCCCCCCCCCCCCCCCCCCCCCCGCCCCCCCC
>JAEUJP010000371.1 GCA_016793725.1 Myxococcaceae bacterium
GCCGCGAGCGTTGGTGGCGCACGTGTCCATCGCTGCGCAGGGGCACCCCTCGGTGCCGGCGACGCAGGTGTCGGCGCTGCCGTCGCCCGAGCCGCCGCTGCACCCTGCCCAGACGACGACCGACGTCAGCACGAGCACGAGCCGGGTGGCGCGTCTCGGGTTGCTCATTCGTGGCTCCTTGAACATGGCGGGCCCTCAGCTCAGCGAACGGTGACCGTGACGCCGTCGAGGCGCGCTCCGGCGGCGTCGACGCACGTCGCCTGGGCGACGGTGAGGCCCGCGGCGGTGCCCTTCGTGAGGGCGACCTGCACGCCGTCGCTCGGGAGCGCCTGGTCGTTCGGCGCGACGAACGCCAGCGCCGTGCGCGGGGCCTCGTGCACCGAGGTGCCGACCACGCCCGACTGGAACTTGCCGAAGGCGATCGACGTGCCCGCAGCTTCGGTGAGGAGCACCTCGCACCCGCGCGCCTTCGGGTCGCTGACCGAGATGCCGCTGAGCGTCGGGGCGACGCAGACGTTGTCGGCGCCGCAGACGGCGCCGTCGTCGCACTGGCTTCCGTCACGGCACGCGCACGTCGGCTGGCCGGCCGAGCACGACTGACTGCACGAGCAGCTCGAGAGCGCGAGCACCGCAAAGGTGGCGAGGCACGCGAAAATCGTCTTCGGAGTGAGCGTCATGGTGTCTTTCAAAGAGAGGTCACTTGAGGCCGGGGAACACGCCGTACTCATCGGGCGCACCGTTCTCGCCCGTCAGGTACGTGCCCCTGATGGCCCTGGAGCTGTCGGGGACGGCCGACGCGTTGTTGTTGTTGTTGTTGTTGTCGCTGGCGGCGATGGCCCTGATGACGTTGATGACGTCGTTCTGCCCCAGGAAGTTGGGGCTGTTGCCGGAGTAGACCGTGCCTGCGCGCGGCCTCGCTTCAATGGGCAGGAACGCGGGGTCGTTTCCTGCGTAGATCGTGCCCGATCGATCGCGACCGGAGGGTGCGTCGTTGTTGTTGTCGCTGATGTTGTTGTTGCTGATGTTGTTGTTGTTGTTGTTGTTGTCGCTGATGCGGTTGTTGTTGCTGGCGGGGGCGACGCTGCTGTTGACGTGGTTGGTGTTGGTCGTGGCGACGGGCTTCGGGTTGCTGCTGTCGCTGGTCGGGTTGTTGTTGTTGGCGAGGCGGCTGGTGTTCCCGCGCGGGCCTTCGTGCACCGGGCTCACGTGCCACTGGAGGTTCGCGTTCGCGCGTCTGCTCGACGCGGGCCTCGAGGCGCCGCGGTTGCCGCCGCCGAGGAGGCTTCGAATCTTCGAGATGAGGCCCAGGCCGCTCGGGTCGACGGCGTTCGCGAAGTTGTTCGCGACGTAGGCGTAGCCGGTGGTGGCCTCGCCGACCGCGCGCAGCGCGCCGCCGCTGAGCGCGGTGAACTTCGGGTCGACGGCGGCCCACCGGCCGGTGGTCGAGTCGAGCTCGCGGTGTTGAAAGTGGGTGAGCCCGGTCGAGACGTCGCGCTCCTGCCCGGTGAAGCCGTAGGTGTCGACCCAGCCGGTCGAGCTGTGCAGCTCTCCGTACGGGTAGAAAGACTGCTCGGCGGCGATGGCGCCCTCGTCGTCGGTCGCCGCGACCGCCGAGCCCAGGGCGTCTTCGTGCAGCCACACGACGTCGCGCACGAGCAGCCTTCGGGCCGCCGAGGCGAGCAGCGACTTCACGTCGGAGGGAGCCGGCCCGCCCGAGAGGGTCACCGCGCCGCCCGCCGCCGCCTGCGCGAGCCACGCGTCGGCGATGTCGATCTTGCCGTCGCCGCGCGGAGTCAGCGTGCCGCTGCCCGTCGCCGGAGCGAGATCGCTCAGCACGGTCGCCGCCGTCGCTGCGCTCTGCAGGCGGGCGACGCGGGCTCCGTTGAGGCGCGCGTAGACCACCGCGATGCCGTCGCGCAGCTCGAAGTTGCTCGACACGTAGTGCGTGGTGAAGTCGCCCTCGCGCTTGATGATGCGGTCGGGCCCCGGGCCGAAGCCGAAGCTGCCGGTCTCGGTGCCGTCGCGCGAGACCTTCGTCAGGCGCCCGCGGTCGTCGTACTCGTAGGCGGCGTTGCCGCGGCCGGTCATGAAGCCCGCAGCGTCGTAGGTGTAGCTGAGCGTGCCGGCCTTCGTGACGGCGTTGGGGCGGGCCGGGTCGTACGTGAAGCTGCCGACGTGGGCGGGCGACGTCGTCACGCTCGAGGTGGCGCTCGTGACGTTGTCGATGGCGTCGTACGCGTACGTCAGCACCTCGGCGTCGAGGGTCGCCTCGGTCACGCGGTTCCACGCGTCGTACTTGAACGCGGCCGCGTGGCGCGCGCGGCCGTCGCGCGTCGAGGCGTCGGTGATGGTCTTCACGTCGCCGCGCGGGCTGCGCGTCAGCGTGAGGTCGAAGATCGACTTCGCGTCGGCGGTGCTGGCCGAGAGGTGCGTGAGCCGCAGCCGGTCGTCGTACTCCCAGGCCGCCTTCGCGTCGTTCGCATAGGTGACGGCCGACAGGAGGCCGCGCTCGTTGTACGTCGCCGCCTTGACGAGGTCGGGCAGGGCCGTGATGCGCGAGGCTCCGTCGAAGGTGCGGGCGACGGTGAGCCCGCCGGGGAAGAGCGTGGCGGTCTCGCGATTGGCCGAGTCGTAGCGGTGCTCGATGGGCAGCGCGTGGCCGTCGAAGGCGCGCTCTTCGAGTGCGAGGTTGCCGCGCACGTCGTAGCCGAAGCGCTGGCGCACGGCGACGCCGAGGCTCTTCCAGTCGAGCTGGGTGAGGCGGCCGCCGGCGTTCGTGCAGCTCGTGCAGCCGGTCGCGGAGTCCCAGGTCCACGTCACCTTCGAGGTCGCCTCGTTCGCGTCGTCCCACTGCGCGGTGGCGCGGCCGAGCGCGTCGAACGTCGAGCGCGTCACCTTCTGCCGCGCGTCGGTCTTCTTCACGAGGTTGCTCGCGGCGTCGTACTCGTACTTGTTCACTCCGCCGTTCGGGTCGGTGACCTGCGTCAGGCGGCCCATCAGGTCGTACCGCTGTACGTGCGGGTTGTTCGCGGCGTCCTTCACCGTGAAGAGGCGCCCGTCGGCGTCGTACGAGGCGGTGGTCGGGCCGCTCGGGTTGGTGCGCTCGACGCGCACGACGCGGCCGAGGCCGTCGGTCTCTTCGACGATCGCGTTGTCGTTCTCGTCGAGGGTGCGGGTGACGAGCGGCGTGTACTCGAGCTTGCGCACGGCTCCGCCGGGCTCGACCGCGCTGAGCTGGCGCCCGAGCGCGTCGTACGTGTTCCTCGAGAAGGGCACGCCCTGCGGCACCGTCATGTCGCAGCTCGCCGACGACGAGACGTAAGGCTGAAACACGCGCGCCACGGCGCCGCGCGAGTCGTACTCGGTGAAGCCCGACACCTGCCACGCGCTCGAGCCCAGCTGCTGCCGGGTCTGAAACACGCGGCCCTTGCCGTCGAGGCACTGCGCCGAGGCGATGTCTTGAGCGCCGTTCGCGGTGCTGCGCCGCAGGGTGAAAATCTTCGAGGCGGGGTCGGCGAGCTGGTACTGGTATTCGGTCGTCGCCGTGGTGTCGCCGTCGCCCGGCTGGAGCACCTTCACGGTGCGGCCGTGCTCGTCGTAGCGGTAGCGCGTCTGCTGCGCGTCGGCGGCGTTCACGTACCAGCTCGAGGTCTGCGACGGCACCTCGAAGGTGAAGTCGTACGCGTTCTCGCGGTGCAGCGACTGCGTGGGCGTGAGCTTCACCTCGACGTGCGTGGCCCAGAGCCCGCCGGGCTCGTAGGTGTAGACGCGGCGGAGGTCGGGCTGCGCCACCGTCGCCGTGGGCTCGAGCTGCTCGACGACGTTGCCGACCGCGTTGCGCTTGTACCGGGCGACGTCGATGAAGTCGGTGGCGCCCGTGCCGAAGCGGCGCGCGACGCGCGTCACGGCGCCGAGGGTCAGCTGCCCTGCCGGCAGGCCGACGAAGTCGGGGCCGTCGTAGAACGTCGTCGTCTCGACGTTGAGCGCGCCAGACAGCGCGCCGCTCTTCACGCTGCTCGCCCTGCCGAGCACCCACCGCGCCGTCGGAGCGATGAACGTCGAGTCGACGTACTGCTCGTCGCCGAGGCACAGGTCGCCACACGCCTTGCCGTAGAGGCCCGAGGCCGCGCACGCGGCGCACGGCGTCGGGGCTTCGGGCGTGCCCTGGTTGACGACCCCGAGGTTGCGCTGGCGAATGACGTTGCCGTAGCCGTCGTAGTCGCGCTCTTCACGCAGCGTGAGGGCGGCTGCGGGCGTGCGCTCGGTGAGCACGGTCGTCGTGGCGCGCTCGCACGCCCACTTCACGGGCGGCACCTCGGTGCCGGTCACCTCGGCGACGGGGCACAGGCCGTGGAGCATGCGCTCTTCGCGCAAGAGCGCCGGGCTCTGCGGCGCCGCGAGCGAGTACGTGGCCTGGGTGAGCAGGCGGCCGGCGTAGGCGGCCTCGGTCTTGCCGACGTCGTAGGTGTAGACGACGAGCCCGGCCTCGAGCGAGTCGTTCGCCGTCGCGTCGAGCCGGTGCTCGACCCCCTCGTAGCCGCGAAACTGCTTCTCGGCGCCGTCGTAGTAGCCCGAGTGGTAGCGGTAGAACGTCGTCTCGTGCAGCCCGCCGCTGTCGCTGCCGGTGAGCGTCACGTACGTGTCGAGCTTCGTCACGACCACCGACGCGTTCGGCACGCGGTTCGGCCACGGCTTGCCCGCCGCGGCGTCGCGCGCCTGCTCGGCGATCGAGGTGCCGTACGAGACGAGCTGCACGCTGCCCAGGCCGTTCTCGATGCGGCTGATGAGGTGCGGCCGAACGGGGAAGAGCTCGAGGTAGCTCGCCTGGCCGTTCGCCTGAATCCACACGATGTCCGACGAGCCGTTGCCGTTCATGTCGGCGTACGTGACGGTCGTGCCGGTGGTGCGGTTGGGAATGGCGCCGGCGCCGAGCGAGGCCGACGTGAGCGTGATGAGCGAAGAGAACGTGTCGCCGTTCCGATTGAGCAGAATCGCGACCTCGTTGCCGGTCACCATGATGATGTCGGCGAGGCCGTCGCCGTTGATGTCTTCGAGCTCGGCGGCCGAGACCTGCGAGGCGTTGAGGCCGCCGACGGTGATCGAGCTCCAGTTCGGCTCCCAGTTGCCCCAGCCGAGGTTCAGCTTGAACTGCACGTTGAGGCTGGTGCCCGCGGGCACGAGCTGCACGGGGTCTTGCAGCCCGTCGCCGTTCATGTCGGCGAGCTGAAGGCCGGGGCTCTCGTCGAACACCGCGCCCAGGTTCGCGACGGTGACGGCCGTGAAGCCCGCCGCCGTGTTGGCGAGCACCTCGGTCGAGCTGCCGCCGGTGAGCGTGCGCAGCCAGTCGATGCGCTTGTCGTCGTCGTAGTCGAAGAAGCGCACGAACTTCGGGTCTTGCTGCCCGGGGTCGATCGCGTCTTCGTCGGGCGTGTACGCGGTCGGCAGCCCGGGCGGCGCGGCCGCGCAGAACGACGCGTCGACCCAGTCACCCGACCCGTTGTTGCACAGCACCGCCGGCACCTTCGCCTGCGTCACGTCGACGAAGCCGTCGCCGTTCACGTCGAGCAACTGCACGCGGGCGTCGCCGAGCACGAACGGGCTGCTGCCCGTCGTCTTGGCGCTCGCGCGCGGGGTGGCCATGAAGCTCGCCTTCCCCTCGGAGTCGAGCTTGCCGTAGACGAACTGGTGCTGGCCCTGCGCGTCCGAGAACACGACGTCGGGAATCGCGTCTCCGTTGATGTCGATGAGCGAGGCCCTGCCGTTGCTGAAGTCGACGCCGGCGATGGTGCCCATGTCGTTGACGAAGGGCTTGTCGCAGCTCGAGTCGCAGACTCCGCCGAGCGTCTTCGTGTAGCCGAACGAAAACTTCGCCGGGTACGCGACGTCGTTGCGGCCGAAGCGGGTGACGGTGCGCAGCCGCGTCGAGAAGCCCGACACGGTGTCGGGCTCGTACTCGAGCGCGTAGCGGCGAATCTGCTCGGGGGCTGCGGTGCCCGAGTAGATGCGAATGTCCTTCAGGCGCTGCGTGAGCCGGAGCTCGAAGCCGGGCCGCGCGTCAGAGAGCACGTCGCTGCGCGGCTCGTAGGTGAAGCGCACCGAGTGCCGCGGCTGCGCGCCCTCGAAGAGGTAGTCGACGCGGTCGAGCAGCGGGTAGCCGCTCGAGTCCTTCGTCCACGTGAGCTTCATCTTGCGGCCGTAGACGTCTTGCAGCGCGACGAGGTGCCAGCGAAAGACCTTCGCGGTCGCGGGCACGATGACCTCGGCGGCGGGCACGGCGGCTCCGGTGTCGTCGGCGCCGTAGTAGCCGATGCGGCCGTCGGGGAACTCGGCCTTCCACGAGCCGGCCTCGCCCGTGCCGGGGTTCACCCACGTGTAGCGCACGAAGCCGCCCTCGAAGCGGGCGCGGTACGTGCCGGCTGCGGTCTGGGTGAGCTCGGTCGAGCCGTCGACCGCGAAGATGTCGGTGAGGTCGTAGTGCTGCAGGCCGCGCGCCGTCATGCGCTCGATGCAGAAGCTGGGCATGCCCCAGCCCATGCCGGCCAGCGAGGCGCCCGCCGTCGACGCGTAGACGAGCGGCAGGCTCGGGGTCAGCCCCGGCAGGCCCAAAGGCACCTCGACGCCGACGGTGTACTGCATCGCCCCCTGGTTGCCTTCGACGGTCGCGTTCTCACCGACGCCCGAGATCGACCCCGGGGCCTGCGGCAGCGAGACGCGCTCGTCAGAGACTCCGGTGTTCGCCTGCGCCAACGCGGAGGTTGCGCAGAGCGCGGCAAGCAGGCTCGAGACTCGAAACATGGGGCTCCTTCTGCGACGGCGGTGCCGGAAGTGGTGCTCGCCCCCCTCCACGCAAAAGCCGGCCAGAACCCGTAATGCGATCGCAAAAAACAGTGAATTTCGTGGCCCGACGCCCGGCGCCGCAGGTGCAGCGCCTCGGCGGCGACGTCAGCGCCTGCAGCCACACCGCGTGTGGGCACACCGGCTTGAACCTGGGTCACCCGGCGGCAGGCGAACGAGCACGCCCCGAAACGTGCGCCCGCGCTCGTCGTGGGCGCGCACCTTCTCGCCGCGGTGAAGCGGGGTGGCGGTGACCGACATTCGCCCGCTGGCGAGCAGCGTCATGGTGTCTGGCCAGCATCGCGGCTCGTCGAGGTCGACGTCTCGACGTCTCGACTTCAGCCGCGCGCGTACTGATCGGCAGTGCACCCGTGCTGAGACTCACGTGGCGCGTGAGAATGTGTTGCCGGGCCAGATCTGTTCCAGCGCCACACGGGTGTGCGGGAGCAGCTCGTCGTCATGCCTTGAACCGGGTCACGACGCGGCGCTGACCGCCGCAGGGGCACTTCCACACGTCACAGGCGAACGTCCGGTTCAACCTCACTCAGTGACCACCCGCTCAGCGCTGCCACGTGAACGTCGCGTCGCGGCACGTCGCGCAGACGAACAGCCACCCGATGCCGTCACCGCCGATCTGCACCGGCCCGCTCGTCGTGAGCTGAAACAGGAAGCGCATCGGCGTGCGGCACGCGCGACACGACGGCACCTGGGGGGCTTGGGCCCACTTCGGGCTGCCGCCGAGCTTGTGCCCGGCGAAGCACTCGAGCCCCTGTTCGGCGAGCCGGTCGAGCGTCTCGGGGTCGACGTCGCCATACGCGGGCACCTCTACGCGTTCGTCGAACCGGGCGATGCGCTGCGGAGGCAGAACCCACCGCTGCCCCTGCAGGAAGTCGGTGAGGTCAGCGGGCACGACGGCCATCGCCTCGACGCTGGCCGCGAGCTCGGCGGGGCTCCGTGCAGCGGGCGGTGGGTCGCCGATCGACTCGCAGTACGCGTCGAGCGAGGCCGTGTTGAAGCCCACCAGCCGCTCGCGTTGCGCGATGCTGAGGGCAGCGCCGAGCTCGAGTGGCGCGCCCTGCACCGCGACGTGCCGAACGAGCGCGCTGCCCGAGAACGGCTCCCAGCCGTCTTCCGCCTGGCACAGCCACCCGGCGTCGCCCGGCTTGCCCGGGTCGGTGCAGAAGAAGAGCTGCAGCAGCGCCTCGCGGAAGAGCTCCCGAAACCCGGTGGGCACCTCGTCGCGCGCGAGCTGGAGCAGGAACCGCATCGGCTTGGTGCAGCGTGGGCACTCGGGCCACGTCGCGTCGAGCCATGGGGTGCCGCCGAGCTTCGAGCCAGTGCGCGGGTCGCCACTCTCGAACACCGGCAGCCACGTGGGCTGCTGGTACCGCGTGAGCACCTCTGGCTGCGGCACCTCCGGGTCCGGCGTCGGGACGTCGCCCGGCTTGCCCTCGACCCAGCCTTCCCGCAGCACCTTCGCCACCTTCTGCTGAATCCACGCGTCGCGCTCTTCGATCGAGGCGAAGTGCTGACTGCGGGCGCGCCCGGCCTTACCCACCGCGCCGCTCACCGTCTCGACCTCGGGCCCGTCCCAGGACATCTCGAAGAACTGCCCGTCGCGGACGAACGAGCGCGTCACCACCGTCATGCGGCGCCAGTCAAACACGTGCCGCCACCCGCGTCATGCGAACCGGCCCGCTCCCTCGGGCAGCGGCCCCCCGAAGTCGTGGTGCGGGTCGGGCCCCAGGCCCTCGAGCCCATCGCTGGCGCCGAAGTACTCGCGCAGCTGCTCGCGCGCCGCCGAGGCCAGCTCTCGTTCGCAGATCTCGACTGCGTGAATGTGCGGCGCGTCGCTACGGCACCGAGCGCCGCGCGCATCGCCTTCAGCAACTTCGTGACCTCGGTGCCGCTCAGAACGTCGGGCTTCTTGTGCGGCACCTTCGGCCCCGCGATGTGCATCTTCAGCTTCTCTGCCCTCAGCGCTCCATCGGCTCTCACGCCACCCTCAACTGCCGCCGAAGGCGCCTTTCGTCGCAGAAAACCGGGAGCGCAGCGACCTGAAGCGCCGCGTCACCGGCGGGTGCGCAGCGCGTCGACGATCTCTTCGAGCGTCTCGCGCATGCCGTAGCGGTACCGCCACGCCGGGTAGTCGGCCTGAAAGCGCCGCACGTCGCTCACGTACCAGATGTGATCGCCCGCGCGAGCCTGCTCCGAGACGGTGTACTCGAGCTCTCGCCCCGCGAGCTCTTCGCAGAGCGCGATGGCCTCGAGCACCGAGACGTTCGCGTGGCGCGAGCCGCCCAGGTTGTAGACGGCGCCGGCGCGCGGCGCGCGAAAGACCTCCCACAACGCCGTGACCAGGTCGTAGCTGTGAATGTTGTCGCGAACCTGTTTCCCCTTGTAGCCGTAGACGGTGTACGGCCGGCCGGTGACGACACACTTCGCCAGGTACGCGAGAAAGCCGTGCAGCTCGGCCCCCGAGTGTGCGGGGCCGGTGAGGCACCCGCCGCGAAAGGTCGCCGTCTTGAGGCCGAAGTAGCGCCCGTACTCTTGCACCAGCAGGTCGGCGGCGGCCTTGCTCGCACCGAACAGCGAGTGCTTCGACTGGTCGATGCGCATCGACTCGTCGATGCCGTGCTCTGCGAACGGGTGCGACGGGTCGGGCTCCCAGCGGGTCGGCTGCTCGATGAGCGGCAGCTCGTTCGGCGCGTCGCCGTAGACCTTGTTCGTCGAAGTGAAGATGAACACCGCGTCGGGCGAGCGGTTGCGCACCGCCTCGAGCAGCACCAGCGTGCCGTTCGCGTTCACCGTGAAGTCGGTGAGCGGCTCGCGCGCGGCCCAGTCGTGGCTCGGCTGCGCCGCGGTGTGCACGACGAGCGAGACGTGGGGCCCGAACAGGGGCTCCATCGCGGCAGGGTCGCGAATGTCGGCGTTCACGTGGCGGTACCGCGGCAGCGTGCGCTCGAGGTGCTCGCGCATCCACCCGGTCGAGCCGTCTTTGCCGAAGAAATAGGCCCGCAAGTCATTGTCGACGCCGACGACGTCGAGCCCCTTCTCGTGCAGAAAGCGGCACGTCTCGCTGCCGATGAGCCCGGCGCTGCCCGTCACGACGGCGACGCTCACTTCACACCTCCGAACAGCGGCTCGAGCACCGGCCGCTTGCGCTCGAGCCACGCGCACAGCTCGGCGACGATGTCGGTCATGCCCTTCTGCGGCTCCCAGCCGAACGTCGCCTTCGCCTTCGTGAAGTCGGTCACGTAGTACGGCACGTCGACGGCCGCGCTGTCGGCCCCCTTCGTCACCGGCACCGAGCGACCCGTCACCTTGCGGCACAGCTCGGTCAGCTCGAGCAGCGACGTCGAGCAGCCGAGGCCACCGCCCAGGTTGAACGTGTCGCCGCTCACCTTTTCGAGCCTCGCGAGCTGCAGGTCGA
>JAEUJP010000407.1 GCA_016793725.1 Myxococcaceae bacterium
CACCGCCGTACGCGAGCTGGTCACCCCGAGCGAAACCGAAGCGCCGACGAGGCTGGCCGACCCGCTCGTCGGCTCGATGGCGGGCGAGTACCGCATCGAAGAGCGCATCGGCGACGGCGGCATGGGCGTGGTGTACCGGGCGGTGCACCCCATCATCGGCAAGCCGGCGGCCATCAAGGTGCTGCGGCACGAGCTGCTCGAAGACCCCGAGATGCTCGGCCGGTTTCTCGACGAGGCGCGCGCGGCGACCGCGGTCGGTCACCGCAACATCGTGCAGACCTTCGGCTTCGGCACGCTGCGCGCGGGCAACCACTACATCGCGATGGAGTACCTGTCGGGCGAGCCGCTCGAAGCGTTCGTGAGCCGCGAGGCGCCGCTGCCGGCTCGCGTCGTGGTCGAGCTGCTGCTCGAGCTGGTGTCGGCGCTGGGCGCGGCGCACGCGGCGGGCGTGGTGCACCGCGATCTGAAGCCGTCGAACCTGATGGTGATGGTCGAGCCCGACGGCAAGCGGCTGCTCAAGGTGCTCGACTTCGGCGTGGCGAAGCTGCGCGGCTCGGCGCGGCCGCACACGACGCCGGGCATCGTGCTGGGCACGCCGGCGTACATGGCACCCGAACAGGTGAGCGGGGCCGTGGCCGGGCCCATGGCAGACCTGTACGCCGTGGGCATCATCGGCTTCGAGCTGCTCACCGGGCGCCAGCCCTTCACGGGGGCGGTGCCCGACGTGATGGCGCAGCACCTGGTCGCCGAGGCGCCGGCGCTCGCGCCGACCGCCGAGCCGGTGCCGGCGCCGCTCGAGCGGCTCTTGAGACAGCTGCTCTCGAAACAGCCCAGGCAGCGCGGCACCACCGAGCAGGCGCGGCTCACGCTGAAGGCGCTGGCGCGGGCGCTGCCGGGGGCGTCGGCGGCGTGGCTGCCGCCGGTGACCGAGGTAGCGCCCGAGCTGCGGCCGACGCGGCCGGCGCTGCCGACGATGCCGAGCGAGCGGGCAAGTGAGCTCGAGCTGTTCACGCAGCCGAGCGCGCAGGTCGTCGAGGCGCCGGCGACGGTCGCGAAGCCGAAGGTGTGGTGGCTCGTGCTGGTGGGCGCGGCGCTGTTCGCGGTGGCGCTGGTGGTGGGCTTCACGCGACCGGCTGTGGGGCCGCGGGCGCTGAGCGAGTTCGAGCAGCGCCGCTGATCACGCGGGGTGCTGGGCAGGCGGCACGATGCGCAGGGCGCGCACGCGCCTTCGCGACGCGGCGATGACCTGCAGCGTGAAGCCGTTCACCGTCTGCACCATCTCGCCCGGAGCGGGGATGTGCTGGGCGAGCGTGAGGAAGAGGCCGGCGATGGTGCTGAACTCGCCCTCGTCGGGCAGGTGAAAGCCGAGCTCGCGGTTGATCTGCCGCACGGGCACGGTGCCGAGCACGAGCGCCGAGCCGTCGGCCTGCGGCCGAATCGGAGCGGCGGTGCTGCGCAGCCGCTCGCCCATCAGCTCGCGCATGAGATCGTCGCGCGTGACGAGACCGGCGACGAGGCCGTGCGGGTCGACCACGACGGCGAGGCGGGCGTCGCGGCGCTGCAGCTCGCCGAGCACGTCGACGCCGCGCTGCGTGTCGGTGACCGAGATGACCGGCTGCACGATGCTGCGCAGCGGCCCGCGGCCGTGTGCACCGACGGCGTCACGCAGGCTGAGCTGGCCGATGACGTGGTCGACGTCACCTTCGTGCACGAGCACGCGCTGGTGGCCGCTCTCGACGATCTTGGCGACGGCCTCGTCGACCGGCGTGTCGGCGTGCAGCGCGACGACCCGCGTGCGCGGGATCATGACGTCGGCTGCCGTGAGCTCGGCGAGGTCGAGCGCGCGCGACGCGATCTCACCAGCCTGCGGGTCGACGCTGCCCGACGCCGCGGCGGCCTCGACGTCGGCCTTGAGCTCTTTCGCCGAGAGGCGCGCCTCGGTGAAGTTCGTCTCGTCGCGAAACGGCTTCAAGACCAGGTTCGAGCTCGCGGTGAGGAACCAGACGATCGGCCGCGCCACCACCGACAGCCACCACAGCGGCCGGCCCATCAAGAGCGCGTACGGCTCGGCCGAGCGCAGCGCGAGCGACTTCGGCACGAGCTCGCCGATGACGAGCGACAGGTACGAGACGACGACGATCGAGATGCCGAACGCGATGCCCCACGCGTGGTCTGCGAACAGCGGCACGCGGGCGACCACCTTCGAGAGGTCGTCAGCGATGGCCGCGCCGCCGTACGCGCCGGCGCTGGCGCCGATGACGGTGATGCCGACCTGCACCGTGGCGAGAAACCGCTCGGGCTGCTCGCGCAGGCGCAGCACGGCCTTGGCGGCGCCGCTGCCTTCGCGCGCGAGCTGCTCGAGGTTGGTCTTGCGCGCGGCCACGATGGCGATCTCGGCGCCCGAGAGCACGCCGTTCAGCACAGAGAGACCTGCGACGATGCCGAGCTCGGCTGCGGTGTTCATGGTTCGGTTCTCGGTTTGCCCTGGGGTGGGAAGGCGAGCGACGCGACCACCGACCCGCCGATGAGCAGCACGATGACGCCGAGCGAGACGGTGACCGGCACGTGCACGATGCCCGAGATGAGCATCTTGACGCCGACGAAGCCGAGCACGAGGGCGAGGCCGAGCTTGATGTAGTGGAAGCGGCCCATGACGCCGGCGAGCGCGAAGTACAGCGAGCGCAGGCCCATGATCGCGAAGATGTTCGACGTGTAGACGATGAACGGGTCTTGGGTGACGGCGAAGATGGCGGGAATCGAGTCGACCGCGAAGACGAGGTCGGTGGTCTCGACCACGATCAGCACGAGCGCGAGCTTCGGCAGGTTCGGCGCGATGCGGCGCACCGTGCGCAAGATGAAGCCGGCCTCGGGGTCGGGGTCGTCGTCGCGCTGCCAGATGAGCTTGATGCCGGTGATGACCAGGAAGGCGCCGAAGACGTACGCGACCCAGTGAAAGCGCGTGAGCAGGGCCGCGCCGAGGCCGATGAAGAGGGCGCGCATGACGAGCGCGCCGAGCACGCCCCAGAACAAGACGCGGTGCTGGTCTTTCGCGGGCACGCCGAAGTGCGCGAAGACGATGACGAAGACGAAGAGGTTGTCGACCGAGAGCGCCTTCTCGATGACGTAGCCGGTGAGGTACTCGAGCGCGGGCTGCTGGCCGGCGCGCAGCCAGACGAAGCCGGCGAAGCCGAGGGCGAGCGAGATCCACACGGCTGACCAGATGAGGGCCTCTTTGACCTTCACCTCGTGGGCCTTGCGGTGGAACACGAAGAGGTCGAGCGCGAGCAGCACCAGGACCACGACCGTGAAGCCCGCCCACAACAGGGGCGTGCCGATGCTGTGCGTCATGGGCGTTTGAGTAACGACGCAGCAGGCGGTGGGACCTTCGGAAAAGCAGAAGGTGGCCTTCGGGAAAACGCTGTTACCGAGCGCTCCCATGTGCGGCGCACAGGGGCCCGTTATCTCGAGGGCGATGAGGGGCTGGATATTGGCGTTGGCGCTGTGCGGGTGTGGGCTGCAGAAGCTGTCGTCGTACCGCTTCGAAGGGAAGGTGCCTGACGACAGCAGCGGGTTCTCGAACGCGCTCTACCAGGCGGCCGGGGTGAAGCTGGCCGGGGGCAACCGGGTCGAAGAGGCGAACAACGGCGAGTTCTTCGACCTGCTCGTGAAGGACATCGAGACGGCGAAGCGCAGCATCGACATCGTGGTCTTCATCTGGAAGCCGGGGGCGCCGTCAGACCGGCTGGCGCCGGCGGTGGCGGCCCGAGCGAAAGAAGGGGTCGAGTGCCGCATTCTGGTCGACGCGATGGGCTCGCCGGGCTTCCCCGAAGAGATTCAGCCGGGGCTCGAGCAGGCAGGCTGCAAGGTGCACCTGGCGCGCGACGAGCTGACGCTCTCGCGCAACCACCGCAAGATCTTCATCATCGACGGCAGGGTCGGGTACACGGGCGGCGTCGGCATCGGCAACGAGTGGCTCGAGTGGCGCGACTCGAACGTGCGCATCACCGGCCCGGCGGTCGAGCAGCTCGAGCGTGCCTTCGCCGAAAACTGGATCGACGAGACCGGCACGCTGGTGCCGGCGTCGCACTTCGCCGAGGTCGAGCGGCAGGGCGACATGCAGGCGGCGTTCGTGTCGAGCGCGAAGGCGGGGAAGATCACGCAGGCCGAGCGGCTCACGCACCTCGCGATCGCAGCGGCGCAGAAGCGCTTGTGGGTCGGCAACGCCTACTTCGTGCCGTCGCCGGGGCTGCTCGAGCTCATCGAAGAGAAGGCGCGCTCGGGCGTCGACGTGCGCTTCATCGTGCCCGGCAAGGGCACCGACCACCCCGAGGTGCGCTTCATGCAGCAGCGCTACTACCAGGCGCTGCTCGGCGCGGGCGTGCAGGTCTACGAGTACCAGCCGGCGATGTACCACTCGAAGGTGATGATCATCGACGACCACATCGCGATGGTCGGCAGCATCAACCTCGACAAGCTGAGCCAGGACCTGCTCGACGAAGGCACCCTCGTGGTGTTCGACGGCGCGTTCACGAAGCAGCTCGAGAAGACGTGGCTCGCCGACGAGACGAACTGCGTCGCAGTTCAGCCGTGACAGGGCCGGCAGAGTTGTTATCGACGGGCCCCATGGACTACCGCGTGTTGGGAGGTTCGGGGCTCAAGGTGCCGGTGCTGAGCTACGGCACGGGCACCTTCGGGGGCAAGGGCGAGTTCTTCGGTCGCTGGGGCGACACCGACGTCGCCGAGGCGAAGCGGCTCGTCGACGTGTGCCTGGAGGCGGGCGTGAGCTTCTTCGACACGGCGAACATCTACTCGAAGGGCGCGTCGGAAGAGATCTTGGGCGCCGCGCTCGAGGGCAGGCGCAACGACGCGCTGATCGCGACGAAGGCGACGTTCTCGATGGGCGCCGGCCCGAACGAGAAGGGCTCTTCGCGGTGGCACCTGAGTCGCGCGTGCGAGGCGAGCCTCAAGCGGCTGCGCACCGACCACATCGACGTGTACTTCATGCACGGGTTCGACGCGCTGACGCCGGTCGACGAGACGCTGCGCGCGCTCGATGACCTCGTGACGTCGGGCAAGGTTCGCTACATCGGCTGCTCGAACTTCTCGGGCTGGCAGGTGATGAAGTCGCTGGCGACGAGCGAGAAGTACGGCCTCGCGCGCTACGTGGTGTACCAGGGCTACTACTCGCTCATCGGCCGCGAGTACGAGCACGAGCTGATGCCGCTCGGGGTGGATCAGAAGGTGGGCCTCATGGTGTGGAGCCCCCTCGGCTGGGGCCGCCTCACCGGCAAGATTCGCCGCGGCCAGAAGGGCGACGGCCGCATCGCGAAGGGCGGCGCGGTCGGCGGGCCCGAGGTCGATGACGAGTACCTGTACCGGGTGGTCGACGCGCTCGACGCGGTGGCGGCCGAGACGGGCAGGTCGGTGCCGCAGGTGGCGCTCGCGTGGCTGCTGACGCGGCCGACCGTGTGCAACGTCGTCATCGGCGCGCGCGACGAGGCGCAGCTGAAGATGAACCTGGGCGCCCTCGAGGTGAAGCTCAGCGAGGCGCAGGTGGCGAAGCTCGACGCGGCCAGCGCGCGCACGCCCGCATACCCGTACTGGCACCAGATGGACTTCGACGAGCGGAACCCGAAGCCGGTGAGGTGGAAGTAGACGTCTCGCGTGGCTTGATACCGTGGCGCGAATGCGCCCGCTCCGAACGATGGTGGGTGCTGCTGCTGGGCTGTGGCACGCCGATGCTGTCGGTCGATGGCGGTATCGCAGGTGGTGGGTCGACGGCGGGAGGCGGCTCCACTGCGGGCGGCGGCTCCGCTGCGGGAGGCGGCTCCACTGCGGGAGGCGGTGCGACGGCCGCCGAGTGCACGACCCTGCCGAGCCCGGCGCGTGCTTCTCGGCGACATGCGGGGGCGACGGCGGCAACTGCGGCTACCCGCTGAACGTCGGCTCTCAAGCCTGCGGAGCGACCTGCTGCAAACGCCATCAACGGCACGTGCGCGCTCAGCTGCGCGCCTGCGTACGGTGACTGCAACACGCAGCGAGACGACGGCTGCGAGCGGCGCGTCGACACGCTCACGAGCTGCGGCGCGTGCGGGCGCACGTGCGCACCGGGCAACGCCACTGGCGCAACGTGTGATGGCGGGAGCTGTGGCTGCGCGGCGTGTGCGACCAATCGCGTCGACTGCTCGCGGGCGAATGGAAACGTGGATGGGTGTGAGTGCCAGGGCACTGGGTGTTGCGACGGCGGGCTCTGCCAGTCGCCCCACTCGAACGGCGTCGGGCAGTCGTTCTACGACTGCACGCCGACGGGCACGTACAACCTGGCCGCTGCGACCGCCGCGTGCGTAGCGAGCACGGCGAGTGCCGCGTCGTGCACGATGGCGAGCTGCGGAGCGACCTCGACGGTGTGCGCAATGAGCGCCGGCATGTGCACTTGCTGGTCCTATGCCTCGAACATGCCGAGCCTCGTCGAGCGAGCGCGGACCTCGACGGTCTGCTCGTGCCCCCTCATGTCGAGCCCGACCTGGAACTGAACGCCGACCGCACGTCCGTCGCCGCGCGCTGCGACAAACACGGGCCCCGAGGGGCGCCGGTACCTGGGTAAGTCAGACGAGTGGCGGATTTCGTAGAGAACTACGAAATACCGACCTCGCTGGACAGACCCTTGGACCAGTGCCCCATGCCGGCGTCTGGCGCGGGAAGCCGGCCGTCGCGCACCCGCCGTCGTGCCGGGAAGGGAGCTACTTCTTCGCTACGTCGGTCGACTTCTTCTTCTTCGCAGGCAGTGGCGGCAGCGGGTCGTCGGCGGCCTGCAGCTCGTGCTCGAACTGCGGCTCGGTCGGCTCGGGCTCGGGCACATTCGGGCCGCGCACCGTCGGCTTGGTCTCACCGGTCGGGCGGAACATGTCGTCGCCCGTCACGGCGTGCATCGCCGCGCAGCCGCCAAGCGCCCACAACGACAGCAGACACACCCCGACCGTTCGGCGCATGTCCGCTTGACCCGGTTGCACGCGATCACGTGCAAATCGTTTGCGCTCGACGACACCGACCGACTCGGGCCTCTGGCGCACGGGGTGGTCGAGCTCCAAGTTTCGTGCGGTACTTCCTGAGGCCGGCGCGCGCGCTGAAATATGTACCGCACGAAACTTGGAGCAGGCTGAGCTCGTCGGCCTCGACCGGCGAGCTGGCTCGTGCGACGCGAAGTTACCTCGTGTCGCGCGCTGGCCGTCGCGGCGTCGACCGATGGAGCGAGCGGTCATCGGAGCGCTTCTCTCGCTGCACTGATGCTCACGCCCGCATCGCCGACCCGTTCAGTGCCCGACGACGAGCACGTCGTCGATGAAGAGCCCTTTGCGGCCCGCGGGGGCGTTGTTGCAGTTGCCCAGAAACCGCGTGTACCCGCGAATGACGAGCACCCACTTCAGCAGCACGGTGCGGTTCACGTACGGGGTGAGGTTGGCGCTCCCCTTGCCCTCTCGCGTGTACGGGTTCGCCGCGTTCTGACCGGTGAACGTGCGCACGACGTGGTCGGTGCCGTCGTTCACGATGAAGTACGCCTCGTCGGCGAGCCCCGTGCGCTGCACATCGTCCATCGCGAAGAACCGCGCCTCGGCCGACGTGTAGCCGGTCAGGTCGACCTGCTTCGTCAGCGTGAGGGTGCGATCGGGAGCGGTGCCGAGGCCGGTCTGACACGCGCGCTCGGAGTTGGCGCCGTCGCTCGACGCCCCGCCGCGCCACACGATGGAGGCGCGCACGTCGTCACCCGAGTTGATGCGCTGCCAAAGCGAGCCCGTCGCGCCGGTGAGCGTGTACCCGCCAGCGCGTTGCCGGCGCCGTCGGTCACCGCGCTGGTCACGCGCGCGGTGAACGTGTGCTGCGGGCGCAGCTTCGCGGCCGGCGTGAACACGAGCGTACGGGGGCCCATGGCCGTCACGGTGCCGGCCACGTCGTTCGCGCCGTCGCTGAGCGAGAAGCCCGCGGCGAAGGTCGCGACGTTCATGTCTTCGCCGAACTGCACGCGCACGGTCGACGACACGGGCACGTCGGTGGCTTCATTCGCGGGCGTCACCTGCGTCACCTGCGGCGGCACACCCGGCCAGCGTCGCGGTGAGGGTCGAGCCTTCCCACGCCACCGTCGCGGGCACCGCCGCGCCCGTCGTCTCGGCGAGCGTCACGTTGCCCATCAGCGTCGCGGTGTCGATGGGCTTGTCGAACGTGAAGCGCACCTGCACGTCACGCGCGACGTTCATCGCCTGGTCGGCCGGCGTCGTCGACACGACGTTCGGGGCGGCTGCGGCGGTGGTGAACGAGAACGAGACGGCGGCAGCGAGCGTGTTGCCCGCGAGGTCGGCGGGCGCGGTGCTGATGTCGACCGTGTACACCCGGTTCTCGGCGAACATCGCCGCCGGCACGAGCTCGGCGCGGTTCGCGGTCTCGTCGAAGATGACGGCCGCGGTCACCGGCGCGCACGATGGTGGGCGCCTCGGTGTCGGGCATTGTGGGCGGTGTCGCCCACGAGCATGCGGTCACACCCATCAGGGTCAGCGCCAGGAGCGTCGCGACTTGGGAGCGGGTCATGGGCGGGTGAGCCACGACCTGGCCCCCGATTGGATCGAGTCGCCCGGGAAGGTAGAAGTTGCGTCGTTTTGACGATCCACGCCGTCAGCCCCTGGTGTCTTTCATCGGTGGGCCGACCTTCCGCCTGGGGTGAGCATGAGCCTGCTCACTGAAGATCGGCAGCTCTTGTCACGCTTCCGGGCCGGCGAGAGGCAGAGCATGGAGCTCGTCTTCAGACACTACGCACCCCAGCTCTCGGCGCTGGTCGCCCGCGGCCTGTCGACGCGGGGTGGGCGCATTCGCCCGTCGTCACCGTTCGAGGTCGGCGCCGTGGTGCAAGAGGCCTTCGCGCGCGCGTTCACCGAGAAGGCGCGCGGGGCCTACGACGGCGCGTCGGACTATCTGCAGTACCTCGCGGCGATCGCGCGCAACGAGCTGCTCAACCAGCAGCGCGGGCGTGAAGACCTGACCGAACAAGACGTGCTCGAGTCGCAGCTCGGCGGCGCGTCGCCGAACTCGGGGGCGGCCGTCGGCGCCGCGCCGGCGTCACCCGAGCAGGCCACCGAAGAGCGCGAGCTGCACGGCCTCGTCAGCAACTTCCTCGCGGCGCGAGACGCCCGCGAGCAAGAGGTCTATCGCGCGCGCTTCGAGCAGCACCTGACTCAAGAAGACGCGGCGGCGGTGCTGGGCCTCACGCGCATTCAGGTGCGGAGGCTCGAGGCGAAGCTGCGCAGAGACCTGTTCGCCCACCTGCGCTCGAGCGGGTACCTCGACCGCGCGCGCCCCGTCGAGAGCTCGCTGGTCTCGAGCGTGCCAGAAGGCGCGGGCGCGAAGTGACGCACGACGACGCCAGGGCACAGATCGCCGATCTCTTCGAGGGCAACCAGGGCGCCGTTCACCGCGACGCGCTGCGCGCGCACCTGAAGGCGTGCGACGCCTGCCGCGCGAGCTACGACCAGACCGCGCTGGCCATGCGCCGCATGCTGGGCGCCCCCGACGAGATGACGCCCGAAGAGCTGTACCTCTTCGAGCCCCCGCTGCCCGCCGCGAAGGTGGTGCCGCTCTTCAAGCCGGCGCCCTCGGCCCTCGTGGCGCTCGCCGCCGGGCTCATCGGCATCGTTCTGTACTGGGGCGCGACGCGGCCTTCGAACGACGACTTCGGCGTGCGCGGCGGTGCGGCAGGTGGCCCCGCGCTGCTCGAGCCGACCCCGTCGGTGCGCGCGGTGTGCGTGCGCGGCGACCAGGTGATGAAGACGTGCGCAGAGGGCGACCAGGTGCTGTTCGCGGCGACCCCGCTGGGCAACACGCACGTGAAGGTCTACCTGGGCGCGCAGCTGGTCGGCGAGGGTGAAGTCAGCGACGGGCCCGAGACGCCCCTGCCGTGGGCGGTGCCGTGGAAGCCGGGGCTCGAGCTCAAGGCCGTCTTCTCGAAGTGCGCCACGTGCCAGGCCGCTGCGACGGTAGGGTTCAAGCCGTGATGCTCGCGGCCCTGGCCGCCCTGTGCGTGTCCGCGGCGACGGGCACGACGGCGCAGCCGAAGCTCTTGTCGCTCGTCGTGGGGCTGAACTCGAGCCGAGACCCGGGCGTGGCGCCGCTGCGCTACGCCGACGACGATGCCGCGCGGTACTTCGAGCTGTTCGAAGCGCTGGGCGCCGAGCCGAAGCTGCTCGCGGTGCTCGACGCCGACACGCAGCGACGGCACCCGCGCCTCGCCGGCCTCGCGCGACCGCCGACGCGGGCCGAGCTCGAGCGGGCCGTAAAAGAGCTGGCCGACGAGGCACGGCGCGCGGCCGAGGGTGGGCAGCACGTCGAGCTGCTCATCGCGTACGCGGGGCACGGCAACCTGACGGCCGACCGCGAGGGCTACGTGAACCTGCTCGACTCGGTGCTGCTGCGGCGCGACCTGTTCAAGGTCGTCATCGAGCCGGTGCCGGCGACGTACAAGCACGTCATCATCGACGCGTGCAACGCGTACTTCGTGGTGGCGAAGCGCGGCGCGGCGACGCAGGCGCAGCTCGAGGCGGTGAAGGCGTTTCTCGACAAAGAGGCGCTCGACGGTCACCCCGAGGTGGGCGTGCTGGTGTCGGGCACGAAAGAGGTCGAGACGCACGAGTGGGCGGCGCTCGAGTCGGGCGTGTTCTCGCACGAAATACGCTCGGCGCTGCTGGGCGCGGCCGACGCCGACGGCGACGGGTTCATTCGCTACGCCGAGATCGCGGCGTTCGTGGCGGCGGCGAACGACGGGCTGTCTGACCCGCGGGCGCGCGTCGACGTGTTCGCGAAGCCGCCGGCGATCGACCTGTCGCGGCCGGTGCTCGACCTGCGCCGCGGCAACGCTCGGTACCTCGAGGTGCCCCCGCAGCTCAAAGGGCGCTGGCGCGTCGAAGACTCGCGGGGCGCGCGGTACGCCGACTTCAACGCGTCGGGCGAGAGCTCGGTGTTCTTGAAGCTCGTCGGCGAGGGCGAGTACTTCGCGTTCTTCGAAGACGACCGCGAGGCGAAGGTTCGGGCGTCGCGCGGCGGCATCGCGCAGCTCGCGATGTCGAGCTTGAAGCCGAGGCGGTCGGCGTCACGAGGCGCGGTCGAAGATGACCTGCGCAAGGGGCTGTTCAGCATTCCCTACGGAGCCGGCTTCATGCGCGGGTTCGTGTCGAGCAACCCGAGCGCGGGGGTGGTGCCTCCGCCGTCGACGCCGCTGGCCCCCTTCCCCGACGTCGGCATCGAGCGCGTCGAGGTCGCGCCGCCGACGATGCCGGTGTCGCGCCGGCTCGCGTGGGCGTCGCTGGGTCTGGGCGTGGCGTTCGGAGCGGCCTCGGCGGTCTCGGCGGTGCAGGCGCGCGCGGGCTACGACACGTTTCTCGCGCGGCTCGCCGAACAGGGCACGTACTCGGGCAACGACGTGAGGGCGGTCGAGAACTGGCGGCTGTCGACGAACCTGACGCTGGTGGGCGCGGTGGTGACGGCGGCGGTGGGCGTGCTGCTCCTCTTCTTCACCGACGGGACGCCCCAATGAGGCGGCTCGGGCTCATGTTGCTGCTGCTGTCGTGCACGCTCGACCCGCAGGGCGTGCTGGGGCGCGCGGCGCTCAAGGTTCAGGCGTTCGGGTTGCCCGAGAACGGCGAGCTCAAGCTGTCGACGACCGACTCGCGGCCGCAGACGCGCACGAAGAAGACGAAGGTGCGCTCCGACATGATGGAGATCATCTACGAAGAGGGCTCGCTGGTGGCGGGCCCGGTGAGCATCTCGGCCGAGGCGTACGACGCCGAGGGCAGCCTGGTCGGCTGCGGCACCGCGCGCGGCGTCGTGGGCACCGACGAGGTGGTCATCGTCGGCTTCGCGTCGCCGTCGACGAGCGACGTGAACTGCGGCACGTGCGGCAACCGCTGCGAGACCGAGCTCGCGTCGGGCGTCTGCCGGGCCGGCAGGTGCACCGGCTGGGAGTGCCCGCCGGGCTTCGAGTCTGACGGCGGCGGCGGGTGCCACGAGCCCATCATCGAGGTGCCCGACGCGGGCCCGCCCGACGCCGGGCCGGGCGACGCGGGCATGATGATGACGACCGATGGCGGCAGCGACGGCGGCACCGACGCGGGCATGCCGCCCTTGTGCGTGCCGATGCCCGAGCTGACCGACGTGGCGTGCAGCGACGGCGTCGACAACGACTGCGACCTGCGCGTCGACTGCAACGACGTGGGCTGCGCGGGGCTGACGCGAGACTGTACGGTGGCGAGCTGCGGGCGCATGGGCACGCAGTCGTGGAGCTGTGCGACCCGCACCTGGAGCGCCTGCGCCATCGACCCGGCTGCCGAGGCGACGACGACGGCGTGCAAAGACGGCATCGACAACGACTGCGACGGCAAGCTCGACTGCGCCGACGAGCGCTGCAACGACATCTCGCAGTCGTGCGGCATCGACATCTGCGCGGCGGGCATCAAGCTGTGGAACTGCCAGCTCGGCATCTTCAACCTGCTGTGCCTGCCGTACATACCGCTGGCCGAGAACAACAACCTCTTGTGCGGCAACGGGGCCGACGACGACTGCGACGGCAAGACCGACTGCCTCGACAACCTGTGCCGCGGGCGCACGTGCGGCAGCGGCAAGGTGTGCTGTGCCGACGGCGGGTGCGCGCCGGGCTGTTGAACATGGGCGAACGTGCGCCTAAGTTATGCGCATGAGACGTGCGCATGGTCGCCGCGCGACGAACGTGACCTTGAACGCGGCACTCGTCGACGAGGCGAAGGAGCTGGACATCAACTTGTCGCGGGAGTTCGAGGAGCACCTCGCCGCGCTGGTGCGCGAGCGCCGCGCCGCCAAGTGGCGAGCCGAGAACAAGAAGGCGATCGAGGCGTACGGCAAGTACTTCGAACGCAACGGAATCTGGAACGAAGACGACCGGGGCTGGTGATGCGACAGTTCGACGTGTATCGAAATCCGTCGGGGTCCGCGCGGACCGTACCATTCTTGCTGCTCATTCAGTCTGACCTTCTGGACGACTTCCCGACGCGCATGGTTGCCCCATTGGTGAGGCCCTCGTCGTTGGCGCTGCCCGCCACACGACTGAATCCGACTTTCAAAATTGAAGGCGAGGTCGTGACGATGTTGACGCAGCAGCTCGGCGCAGTCCCGAAGCGGTCGCTGAAGACTCGCGTTGCGTCGCTCGATCGTCACCGCACCGAGATCATCGGAGCGATCGACTTCCTGCTTGGTGGAGTCTGATGCTCGACGCCGTTCTCGTCGGTGCGGGGATCATGAGCGCCACGCTCGCGGCCCTGCTCCGAAAGCTCGACCCTTCGCTGAAGCTCGAAATCTACGAGCGCCTCGACGGCGCGGCGGCCGAGAGCTCTGACGCGTGGAACAACGCGGGCACCGGCCACTCGGGGTTCTGCGAGCTGAACTACACGCCCGAAGCCGAAGACGGCACGGTCGACGTGTCGAAGGCGATTCGCATCGCCGAGCAGTACGAGCTCTCGAAGCAGCTGTGGCTGTCGCTGGTCGAGCTGGGCGATCTGCCGGCGCGCGACACGTTCGTGCGCACGGTGCCGCACCTGAGCTTCGTGCGCGGTGAAGACGACGTCGCGTACCTCGAGCAGCGCTGGGCGAAGCTGTCACGGTCACCGCTGTTTCAGGGCTTCGAGCTGAGCGAAGACCCGTCGCAGCTCGCCGAGTGGCTGCCGCTGGTGATGGAGGGCCGCGCGAAAGAGCCGGTCGCGGCGACGTCGATGGCGACCGGCACCGACGTGAACTTCGGAGCGCTGACGCGTGCGCTGCTCTCGGGTCAGGCGCTGCACTGCGGTCACGAGGTGCTCGACGTGCGCCGCGTCGACGGCGGCTGGGAGCTCGACGTGCGCGAGGTCGCGACCGGCTCGGAGCGCAGCGTGCGCGCGCGCTTCGTGTTCATCGGCGCGGGCGGCTACTCGCTGCCCCTGCTCGAGAAGAGCGGCATACCCGAGGCGAAGGGCTACGGCGCCTTCCCGGTGAGTGGGCAGTGGCTCAAGTGCACGAACCGCGAGGTCATCGCGCGGCACCACGCGAAGGTGTACGGCAAGGCGGCGGTCGGCACGCCGCCGATGTCGGTGCCGCATCTCGACACGCGGTGGATCGCCGGCGAGCGCCACCTGCTGTTCGGGCCCTATGCGGGCATCACGACGAAGTTCTTGAAAGAGGGGTCGTGGCTCGACCTGCTGAAGTCGGTCGGCATCGACAACATCGTGCCGGTGCTGCGCGCGGGGCTGTCGAGCATCGACCTGACGCAGTACCTCATCGGGCAGGCGCTCTGGTCGGTCGAAGACCGGCTCGACCTGCTGCGCGAGTACTGCCCGACGGCGTACGAGGGCGACTGGGAGGTGCAGGTCGCCGGGCTGCGCGTGCAGGTGATTCAGCGCGACGCGAGCGGCGGCGGCGTTCTCAAGTTCGGCACCGAGGTGGTGACGAGCGCCGACGGCAGCATCGCGGCGCTGCTCGGCGCGTCGCCCGGTGCGTCGACGGCGGTCGCGATCATGCTCGAGCTGCTCGAGCGCTGCTTCCCCGAGCGCATGGCCTCGAGCGCGTGGCAGTGGCGGTGCGCCGAGCTGATGCCGTCGTTCGGCAAGTCGCTGCACGCCGACGCGAAGCTGTGCCGCGAGATGCGCGCGCGGTGGGCTGCAGCTGCGCAATAAAGGGGACAGGCTACA
Source organism: Myxococcaceae bacterium (assembly GCA_016793725.1). Classification (GTDB taxonomy): domain Bacteria; phylum Myxococcota; class Myxococcia; order Myxococcales; family Myxococcaceae; genus Xiheicaenimonas; species Xiheicaenimonas phototrophica. The sequence continues at coordinate 14,724 of JAEUJP010000407.1, forward strand.
TTTCTGCGCAACGGCGCACGCGGCGTGCCGCGTTG
>JAEUJP010000445.1 GCA_016793725.1 Myxococcaceae bacterium
GCCGCTGGGTTCGTGCGCTGGTGACGTCGGGTCGCCGCGACGCGCGGTTCATCTCGCCGACGAGCCTGAGCTACGGCTCGCCCGACGCATCGGTGAACCTGGCCGCGGTCGAGGCGCTGCTCGCCGCGTGCCGTGAAGAGCTGGGCCCGTCGCGCCGGCTCTACTTCGGCACCTTCCCTTCGGAGGTGAGGCCCGAGCACGTGTCGAAAGAGGCGCTCCAGGTGCTCGAGAAGTACGTCGACAACGACAACCTCATCATCGGCGGCCAGTCGGGGTCAGACGAGGTGCTGAAGCACAGCAAGCGGGGCCACGACGTCGAGGCGATCGTGCGCGCGGTTCACATCTGCACCGAAAACGGCTTTCAGCCGAACGTCGACTTCATCTTGGGGCTGCCGGGTGAGCGGCCCGAAGACCTCGAGGCGACGCTCGCACTGATGAAGCAGTTGGGCGAGCTGGGCGCGAAGGTGCACGGGCACACGTTCATGCCGCTGCCGGGCACGCCGTTTCGCAACGCGGCGCCGGGCGAGGTGTCGGAAGCGGCGAAGACCGAGCTCGATCGGCTCGCGTCGCAGGGCCGGCTGTACGGGCACTGGCGCGCGCAGATAGACATGGCCCGCGACATCGCGGCACGTAGACCTGGCCGCCCATAGCGCTACGCGAGAATGATGCGCGGGCCCTGCAGCGCCTGCCGCACCGGCACGAGCGCGAGGTCTGACGACGCCTCGGCCTCGGTGAGCCGGCGCACGGCGACGATCTGATTCGGGCCCGCGGCGATCTTCTTCAGGTCACCGATGATGGCGAGCGCGGCCTCGAGCATCTCGGTGGCCTGGGGCTGGGTCTTCGGCGCCGCGCCGATCTTCTCTTCGAGCTGCTTCGAGAACCGGGCGATCGCCTCTTTCGTCTTCGCGGCGTCGAACTTCTCGAGCGGCTCTTTCAGCGTCGCGAGCGACACCTTGATGAGGCGCGGCTGGGCCGAGGCCGCGAGCGCGGGGTGCAAGAGCTCGAGCGAGTCGCCGGGGAAGGCGCCCATCAGGCCCTCTTCGGCGGCCTTGTACGTGTAGGGCGTGACCTCGAGAAACAGCACGAACGGGTCGATGCCCTGTTTCACGAGCTCGAGCTCTTCGCCGTCGAGGTCGGGGAACTTGTCGGGCGTGCCGACGAACAGCAGGGGGAAGACGACGTCGGTGAACAGCTCTTCGGGGGCCGAGCCGGTCGTGGCGGTCGCGGCGAAGACGTGGGCGACGAGCTCGCCGAGCCGGGGCGCCTTCGCGATCTGCTCGACCATCGGCTTGCCGCGCTCGAGGCGGCCGAGCGAGCCGGCGAGCTGCTGCTCGAGCTGCTTCTTCGCCTGCTCGGGCAGCTGCCGCGCGCGCGTCAGCGCCTCGCGCAGGTCGATCGACAGCCGATCGGGTGCGAGCGCGAACGCGCCGTCGAGCTTCGCCTTGTCGATCGCCAGCAGCTGCACGTAGCCGGGGTCGAACAGGCTCTGGTAGTCGAGCGGTGACAGGCGCTGGGCGCCCGCCCCCGAGAACTTCACGCCGGCGACGCTGTTGCGAATCTCTTTCGACACCTCGTCGAGCCGCTCGAGCTTCGACATCGCCAGCGCCTCGAGCACGGCCGCGAACGGCGACAGCATGACGAGCGCCTCGGGGAAGCCCATCGCCGCGCCCTCGGGCGCCTCGCGGCTGGGAAACCAGAACGCGCCGTTCTCTTTCGCGAGGCGCGCACCGAACGCGGCGGCGAGGCCCAGCGCGATCATCTGGTGCTCGGGCACGTTCGGCTGAAACGGCCCCCCGAGCAGCTTGATGATCGACTTCTCGATCTCGACCCACGGCGCCGTCAGCAGGTCGACCTTCTTCTTCTCGACGGCCTCGATGACCTGCTCGACCTGCGCCAATGCGCCGGCGAGATGCGGAGGAACAGGCAGGGGCGGCGTGCTCATGATGGGCTCCTCTACTAGCGTGCCCCGCCCATGGCCACACTGACTTTCCTCGGGGCGGCCCAGACCGTCACGGGCTCGCGGTTCTTGCTCAAGCACGACGGCCGGCAGGTGCTCGTCGACTGCGGCCTGTTCCAGGGCCCGAAGCCGATTCGCCAGCGCAACTGGGAGCCCCTGCCCGTCGACCCTGCCACGCTCGACGCCGTCGTGCTGACGCACGCGCACATCGATCACACCGGCGGCCTGCCGCGCTTCGTGAAGCAGGGCTTCAGGGGCCCCGTGCTGTGCACGCCCGGCACGCGCGAGCTGTCGGCGCTGCTCTTGCCCGACTCGGGCTCGATTCAAGAAGAAGAGGCGCGGTTCGCGAACAAGCTGCGCTACAGCCGGCACGACCCGGCGCTGCCGCTGTACACCGAGGCCGATGCGCGGGCGGCGCTGCGGCTGTTCGAGAGCTTCGGCTACGACCGCACGCGAGAGATTCTGCCCGGCATCACGCTGACGTTTCGGCGTGCGGGTCACATCTTGGGCTCGGCGATCTGCGTGTTCGAGCTGAAGAGCTCGGGGCAGCGCGTGGTGTTCTCGGGCGACCTCGGCCGCAAGAACGCGCCGATTCTGAAAGACCCCGACGCGATCGACCGCGCGACGACGCTGGTGGTCGAGAGCACGTACGGTGACCGAACGCACGGCGATCACCGGCCGGTCGACGCGCTCGCCGAAGCGGTGAACGGTGCGGTGAAGCGCGGCGGGGTCGTCGTCGTGCCCGCGTTCGCGATCGGCCGCACGCAAGAGGTGCTGTACCACCTGCGCAACCTCGAAGAGGCCGGCCGCATACCCGAGCTGCCGGTGTTCGTCGATTCACCGATGGCGTGCGACGCGACGCCCATCTACCTCGCGAACCGCGACGATCACGATCTCGACTTCGTCGGGGTGACGAACCGCGGGGGCACGCCGCTCGCGACGAAGCTCACGCGCTTCGTGCGCTCGGCGAACGACAGCAAGGCGATCAACGGCGTGAAGGGGCCCGCGATCATCATCTCGGCGAGCGGCATGGCGACGGGCGGGCGCGTGCTGCACCACCTGAAGTGGCGGCTGCCGAAAGAGCAGAACACGATTCTCTTCGTCGGCTACCAGGCCGTGGGCACGCGCGGGCGGCGCATGCTCGAGGGGGAAAAAGAGATTCGCATTCACGGCGAGGTGGTGCCGGTGCACGCGGCGCTGGTGCAGGTGAGCGGCTTCTCGGCGCACGCCGACTGGCAAGAGACCCTCGGGTGGATGAATGGGTTCACCGCCCCGCCGAAGCAGACGCTCATGGTGCACGGTGAGCCCTCGGCGCTGAATGCGCTCGCCGATCGCGTCGCGGCCCGCGGGTGGAGCACCTACGTTCCACGACATCTCGAGGAAGTGGAGCTTGCGAGACCCTGACGCGTGAAAGGTGTTACCCTGCGGGTCGCCATGACGCTCCGTCCCTCATTGCTGGTGCGATCTTCGATGCCCTGGTTGGTCGGTGCCTGCCTGCTGCTCGGCGGCGCGGCGCTGGCGAAGAAACCCACCGAGTTTCAGGCCCCCCAGCAGATGAGTGAAGAAGACATCGCGGCGGCGAAGGCCCGAAGCAAAAACCCGCTCAACGGCTTCGACGAGAAGATGGAAGAGCAGCCGACCTGCATGCCCTGGGGTGGCCCGGCCAAGTGCAAGCCCTTCCCGTGGATGGCGGTGGGCCTCGCGTTTCTCTCGTTTCTCGTCGCTGCCCCCTTCGGCCTGCGCGCTTTCAAGACGACCAGCCGTGAGATCAGCGGCGCAGACAGCTCGCTCGGCCCGAATCGCAGCCAGGCCGAGTAGAGACGCGTCGCGTGAGATGAACCCGCTCAGAGCGGGTCTTCGTCTTCCACCGGGCGCTGGTTCTTCTTCGGCGTCTTGCCGTCTGAGCCCTCGCGCAGCTCGCTGCCGCCCGAGCGCGCCGGCGCGCTGCCTTCGCGGCCCGGCGGGTTCAAGTCTTGCGCGAACACGTCGGCGACCGCGCGCAGCAGCTTCGTCATCTCGGCGCGGAACAGCGACGGGTCTTTCGCCACCTTGA
>JAEUJP010000453.1 GCA_016793725.1 Myxococcaceae bacterium
CGGCCGACGGTGCTTCGACGACGCCTCCGTCCGCCTGCGCGAAGCTGGACGACGAAGCGACCACCGACACCGCGAGCAGCAGTTTCCGGAGCATAAAGGCGCGCGTGACTAACCACCCCCAGGTGGCGTTTGAAAGCGAAAAACGTGCAGCGCGCAGACCGATTGCTTTACGTCTTTTTGCCTTCGCGCAGCTCGGTCAGCACGCCGCGCATGCCTTTCGGGTGCACGAACGCGATCTTCGCTCCGCCCGCGCCGATCTTCGGCGTCTGGTCGATCATCGGCGCACCCTTCGCCTTCAGCGCGGCGATGGCCTCTTCGATGTTCTCGACCTCGACGCAGACGTGGTGCAGGCCCTCGCCGCGCTTCTCGAGAAACTTCGCCACGCCGCTGTCGGTCGTCGTCGGGCAGATGAGCTCGATGCGGCCCATGCCGTGGCCGAAGATGGCCGTGCGCACCTGCTGGTCGGGCACCTCTTCAATCTCGGCGAGCTCGAGGCCCAGCGCGTCGCGGTACAGCGCGATCGCCGCGTCGAGGTCTTTCACTGCGATGGCGACGTGGTCGAGACCCTTGGCTTTCATGGCTTCCTCTTCTTCGACTGGCACTTCGGGCAGAAGTGGGTGGTGCGCCCGCCCTGCGTGTAGCTCTTCACCTTCGTCTTGCACTTCCTGCACGGCGTGCCCGCGCGCCCGTAGATGAGAAACGGGTTCTCGACGCCGGGCTCTTCGACGTATTCGATCTCTTCGCCGTCTTGCTCCGACAAGCCGAACTCGAGCGACTTGTGAATCGCCCTGGCGAGCGCCTTCCACTCGGTGTCCGACAGCGACTTCGCCTTGCGCCCGGGGTGCAGCCCCGCGCGAAACAGCGCCTCGGCCGCGTGAATGTTGCCGAGGCCCGCGAGGCGGGTCTGGTCCATCAGCGCCACCTTCAGGTCGAGCTTCGTCTTGCCGATCGCGTCTTTCAGCTGGTGCCAGTCGAGACCGTCGACGAGCGGGTCGCGGCCGAGCTTCTTCACGCCGGGCAGCTCGCCGAGCAGCTCCGACTTCGTGGCGAGAATTTCGCCGAACAGGCGCGGGTCTCTGAAGTGAATGACCTCGCCGGTGTCGAGCACGAAGCGCGCGCGGCTGTACGGCTCGTCGACGCCGGGCGAGCGCTTCACGAACTTGCCCGTCATGCCGAGGTGGGCCATCAGCCCCTCGTCGCCGAACTGCAGCATCAGGTACTTGCCGCGGCGGTCGGCCTTCGTGAGCGGCCCCTTCAGCTTCGCGAACGGCGCAGCGGTGCCCGAGCGGAAGGTGCGCGTCTTGGTGGCTTCGGTGCGCACCAGCTCGCGGCCTTCGAACCAGCGAACCAGCGTGCGGCGGGCGATCTCGACTTCGGGCAGCTCGGGCATCTCTCGCCCTGCTCTACACCTCTTTGGTTTTACGGCGCGACAACGACGTCGCTGAAAACGACCTCGAGCTTCGGGTCCGAAGCGAGCGACCCCGGCGGAACCACCTCTTGCGACAGCGGCACGCCGAGCTTCGCGGCGAGCGACCTCTCGAAGCTGCCGAGCTCGAGCGTATCGAGCCGCACGCGCTCGCCGTAGGTGACGCCCGCGCCGCGCTCGAACGCCTTCACGACGAGCTCCGAGCAGTAGATGTGGTCGTCGCCCCAGCCGTAACGAACGTCGTAGGGCTTGCCGAGCTCGGCGCGGGCAGCGGCCACGGCGGCGGCGGCCTGCTCGGGCGAGACGCGCGGGCGCATCACGGTGAGGTGCCCGCCGCGGCCCCGGCGTCTCCACTTCTCGAACGGGGTGCGCGAGACCGGCGAGATGGCCTCGACGACGAAGACCCCGTCTTTGCCCACCTCGATGACGCCGACATGAGAATACGGCGACCGGGTGGCCTTGCGAATCGATTCGGCCATGCCCGACTGCGAGGCCTGGAGCACGATGTCGCCACTCTTCAGTGGGGGAACAGCCGCAGGTGAGGCTGCGTTGACCCAGGCTACGAGGGCGATGAGGAACATGAGTAGAGTGTCAGCAAAGACCGTGCGAACCCTGGCCCTCACGTGTGTGCTGATCAGCGGCGTCAGTCTGGCGGCGGAAGACGACCCCCAGTGCACCGACGCCTACAGCGACTGCCACGACAGCTGCTCGCTGCGGTTCGGCATGGTGACGCGCGACGCCGAGCGCATCAAGCTCGCGAAGTGCATCGACCGCTGCAAGCGCAGCGAGGCCGAGTGCCGCGAGCGCAACTTCGACGTGAAGAGCAACGGGCTCGACGAGGCGGCGCTGAAGAAGCAGCGCGAGCGCGACGATGACCTTCGAGAAGACAACCGCAAGACCGCAGTCATCGCCGACGAGAAGCCGAAGAAGCGGTCGCGCGACGACGACGGGCCCAAGCGCACGTCGACGCGGGCCGAAGAGCTGCAGCCGGCGAAAAAAGAAGAGCCGGCCTCGGCGTCGAGCTCGACCAGCACCGGCAGCAGCGAGTCGGCGAAGAGCGAGTCGTCGGGCAACAAAGACCCCCGCTACGACATGAAGTTCGAGGAGCCGAAGAAGGAAGAGAAGAAGCGAGAAGAGTCGAAGCCGAGGCAGGCGAGCCTCGACTCCGATGTGCGCAAAGAAGACGACTCACCGCCGCCGCGTCGCGAAGAAGAGAAGCCGCGCTCGTCGTCGAAGCGCTCCGACGACCCGCCCCCGAAGAAAAAAGAGCGCGCGCTCGACGAGTGGGACCCCGAGGCCTTGTGACCCAACCGGGTCACGCGAGGCATGGGTGGGCATGAGCAAGGCTGATCAGCCTCCCAAATACGCGCGCGGGGTATGCGGCAGCCGGTGCCCCGGCGCTGCGCAAGGCGGTCGCGAAGCTCGCGGCCTGGGCGCTGAAGGGCGAGCCGGTCGACGTGACGCTCGACGACCCGGTGGCGCTCGCGCGCGAGATTCTGGTGAAGGTCGAGTACCCGTCGCACGTGCTCGACGAGCTGCCGGCGAAGCTGAAAGACGTCGTCGCCGTCACGGTCGGGGTGGGTACCCGGGCGCAGCGGGTCCAGGCGAACCCCGTGACGGCCGAGATTCGCGCGATGCCGAGCTCCCTGCGCCCCAGCTGGGAGAACACGCTCGTCAGGGTGCTCGAAGAACGGGTGCCGAAGGCGCCGCTGCAGGCGGGCCGGGCGGCGAAGCACACGTCGCATGCGGCCGACTGGCCCGAGCCGCCACGCCGGCAGCCTGGGCTCGCGCTGCTCAGAAGGCGGTGCTGCGCCAGCTGAAGCTGCCGAAGGGCTTCGTGGCGGTGCCGGGCGGGAAGCTGAAGATGGGGCTGTCGCCGGCCGACGAGCGCGCGCTGTCGACCATCGCGCGCAGGGCCGGCGAAGAGGCGGTCGGGCACCTGAAGGCGCTGAAGAAGCGGTGCCGGCCGGTGCGAACGGGGGTGGTGACGCCGTTCGCGTGCGCGGGCTGGGCTTCAGCGGGTGGGTCGACGACGGCTGGCACGCGACGTACGCGAAGGCTCCGAAGACGTCGGTGGCGTGGGAGCCGAAAGAGGGCCCCGAGACCGTGCGGGGTGGCGGGCGTGAGCTGCAGCCGTGGCAGAGCGGCGGTGAGGCGCTGCTGGCGCACCCGGCGCACCGCGACCCGGGCGGTGACGACGACGTGCACGCGGTGAGGCTCGCGATGGAGCTGCCCGCCCGGCGATGACGTCTGCTAAGGGCGAGGCGTGCTTCGTCTCGACAACATCGCCGCGCAGTTCGGCAAACAGATTCTCTTCGTAGGCGCCTCGGCGGCGATTCACCGCGGCGAGAAGGTCGGCCTCGTCGGCCCGAACGGTGCGGGCAAGTCGACGCTCTTTCGCTACCTGATGCGCGAAGAGACGCCCGACGAGGGCCAGGTGAGCATCGACCGCAACGTGACGGTCGGCTACTTCCGGCAAGACGTCGGTGAGATGTCGGGCAAGCCGGTGCTGGCCGAGGTGATGGACGGTGCGGGCCCCATCTCGGCGGTGGCGGCCGAGCTGAAGCAGCTCGAGCACGACCTGGCCGACCCCGACAAGGCCGACCAGATGGACAAGCTGGTCGAGCGCTTCGGCGAGGTGCAGGGGCAGTTCGACTCGCTCGGCGGTTATGCGCTCGAGGGGCGGGCGCGCGAAATTCTGGCGGGCCTCGGCTTCAGCGAGACGATGATCGACGGCGACGTCGGCGCGCTGAGCGGCGGGTGGAAGATGCGCGTCGCGCTGGCGCGCATTCTGCTGATGAAGCCCGACGCGATGCTGCTCGACGAGCCGTCGAACCACCTCGACCTCGAGTCGCTGATCTGGCTCGAGGGCTTCTTGAAGGCGTACGAAGGCGCGCTGTTGATGACGTCGCACGATCGCGAGTTCATGAACCGCATCTGCACGCGCATCATCGAGATCGATGGTGGCGAGCTGAACACGTACACGGGCGACTACGAGTTCTACGCAAAGCAGAAGGCGATCGAGATCGAGCAGCAGCAGGCGGCGTTCGAGCGGCAGCAGGCGATGCTGGCGAAAGAGATCGCGTTCATCGAGCGGTTCAAGGCGCGGGCATCGCACGCGGCGCAGGTGCAGTCGCGGGTGAAGAAGCTCGAGAAGATCGACAAGCTCGAGGCGCCGCGGCGCATTCAGAAGGTCGACTTCGAGTTCAAGCCGCCGCCGCGCAGCGGTGAAGACGTGGTGAAGATGGTGAAGGTGCGCAAGGCGTACGGCGAGAAGGTCATCTACGACCACTTCGACTTCCTGATTCGGCGGCGCGAGCGGTGGTGTGTTCTGGGCGTGAACGGCGCGGGCAAGTCGACGCTGCTGAAGCTGGCGGCGCAGGCGTCGAAGCCTGACAGCGGCGAGGTGACGGTGGGCGGCAGCGTGAAGCTCGGCTACTTCGCGCAGCACGCGATGGACGTGCTCGACGGCACGAAGTCGGTGCAAGACACGTTGATCGAGGCGTTTCCCCGCAGCTCGCTGGGGGCGCTGCGCACGCTGGCGGGCTGCTTCGGGTTCACGGGCGACGAGGTCGAGAAGTCGGTGCGGGTGCTCAGCGGCGGCGAGAAGGCGCGGCTCGTGCTCGCGCTGATGTTGTACGACCCGCCGAACTTTCTCGTGCTCGACGAGCCGACGAACCACCTCGACATGGCGACGCGAGAGCTGCTCATCGACGCGCTAAAGGACTTCGAGGGCACGCTGCTCTTCGTGTCGCACGACCGGCACTTTCTGGCGGCGCTGTCGAACCGGGTGCTCGAGCTGACGGGCAAGGGGCCGCCCGTGCCGTACGGTGGTGGGTACACCGAGTACGTCGCACGCACGGGGCGAGAGGCGCCCGGGCTGCACCCGAATACGAAGTAGGTACGTCATGGTGCGGGTACACGATGACGTCGACGTTCACGATGACGTCGACGTTCACGGGTTCGGCGCATCTCGGGTGCGGGTGCGGGTGCGGGTGCGTTGACGAGTATCGATGACGTCTACGTGTGCGACCGACGCAGACCAGAAACTGCGGTCCACGCGAGCCGTGCAGGTCCTCGCAAGCTCATCGTCAACGAACCCGCACCC
>JAEUJP010000491.1 GCA_016793725.1 Myxococcaceae bacterium
CCTTCACCCGCTTCACCGACGCCCGCACCGCCTGCTCGAGCGACCTGCCCGCCTTCTGCTCGGCCGCGATCAGGTGCGCGAACACCTCGGTGTCGGTCTCGGAGTTGAAGACGTGCCCCTTCGCCTTCAGCTCGGCCTTCAGCTCGAGGTGGTTCTCGATGATGCCGTTGTGCACCACCGCCACCCCCTCGTACGAGTGCGGGTGCGCGTTCTCGTCGGTCGGCCGCCCGTGCGTCGCCCACCGCGTGTGCCCGATGCCCGTCGAGCCCAGGAGCGGCGTCGTCTGCAGCCGCGCCTCGAGGTTCTTCAGCTTCCCCGTCGCGCGCACCACCGTGAGCTTGCCCTGGTCGATGACCGCGAGCCCCGCCGAGTCGTAGCCGCGGTACTCGAGCCGCTTCAGGCCCGCCACGAGAATGGGTGCCGACTGCTCTCTACCGACGTAACCGACGATGCCGCACATGTGATTGGAAGCTCCTGGCGCCTATTTCTTCGCGCCCAACACTTTTCGCCGGGCCTCAGCCCAGCCCTCTTTCGTCACCTGCTTCGCGCGCGAGAGGGCGAGCGCGTCTTTCGGTACGTCTTCGGTGATGGTGCTGCCGGCCGCCACGAACGCGCCGTCGCCGATGGTCACCGGCGCCACCAGCTGCGAGTCGGAGCCGATGAACACCCCGTTGCCGATGGTCGTCACGAACTTGTTCACGCCGTCGTAGTTGCACGTGATGGTGCCCGCGCCGATGTTGCTGCCCGAGCCAATCTCGGCGTCGCCGAGGTACGCGAGGTGGTTCGCCTTCGTGCCCTTGCCGAGGTGCGCCTTCTTGGTCTCGACGAAGTTGCCGATGTGCACGCCCTCTTCGAGGTGTGTGCCCGGCCTCACCCGCGAGAACGGCCCCACCACACACTTCGGGCCCACGTGCGCCTCGTCGAGCACCGAGTACGGCTTCACCTCGCAGCCGTCGCCGATCGTCGTGTGGCTCAGCACGCAGCCCTGGCCGACGGTGACCTTCGAGCCGATCTCGCAGCCCGGCCCCAGCGACACGAACGGGCCGATGACCGTGTCGGGGCCAATCTCGACGGCGTCGTCGATGAACGTCGAACTCGGGTCGAGCAGCGTCACGCCCGCGAGCATGTGCCGCTCGTTCACGCGCTGCTGCAGCACCTTCGCCCGCGCCGCCAGCTCGACCTTGTCGTTCACGCCCTCGACCTCGGCCGCGTCGGCCTCGACGACCGCGACCGAGCCCACCTTCACCGCCGCCGGCACGATGTCGGTGAGGTACAGCTCACCTTGCGCGTTCTTCGGCTCGAGCTTCGACAAGGCGTCCCACAAGAATGCCGAGTCGGCGACGTAGATTCCCGCGTTGATCTCGCGAACCTCGCGCTGCTCTTGCGTCGCGTCTTTGTGCTCGACGATGCCCGTCACCTTGCCCGCCGCGTCTCGCAAGACACGCCCGTAGCTCTTCGCGTCGGGCGGCTTGCACGACACCATCGCCAGCGTCGCCTTCGACGACCGCCACGTGTCGACCAGCTTCTTCAGCGTCGACGCCTGCAAGAGCGGCACGTCGCCCGACAGAATCACCACCCCGCCCTGAAAGCCCTTCAGCGCCTCGCGCGCCGCGTTGACCGCGTCACCCGTGCCGCGCTGGTCGGCCTGCAGCGCGAAGTTCAGCGGCGCGCCCTCGAACAGCTTCGACAGCGACGCCTTCACCTGCTCGGCCTGGTGACCCACCACCGCACCACGCTCTGCGCCTCGAGCTCGAGCGCCAGCCGCAGCGGGTACCACGCCATCGGCCGGCCCAGCAGCGGCTGCAAGACCTTCGCGGTTTCCGACTTCATGCGCGTGCCCTTGCCGGCGCACAGCACCACGGCTGCGAGAGGAGCGCTCATGTCGACGAGAGCGTTTAGCACCCACCCCCGCTTCGCGCATGTGTCCCTTCAGTGGCAGATGGGGGTGTAGCTGATGGTCAAGAGGGTGCCCGGGTCGGGCACGTAGCCCGGCGTGAAGATGACCGAGCCGGTCATCGCGTCGTAGCGCCAGATGGGCGTGCCGCCCGCCGTCGTACGCGGCACCGTGACCGCGCCCATGCCCGAGTCGATCTTCACCACGATGGGCGCCGCCACCTCGTCGGGCTCACTGGTGAGGAAGAACGTGTCGCGGAAGCCGAACGCCGGCTTCGCGACGTCGGCCAGCAGCATCGACCAGTCGGCCTGGCAGATTTCGCCGCGCACGCCGTTGAAGAAGGCCGTGAGGAAGTCGTGCGTCGACACCGCCTCGTCGCCGCCACAGGGCGCCATGCTGCCCGGCCCGATGATGTTGTAGCTGATGAGGTGCGTGCGCCCGTTCTTCGCCGCGAGCAGCTGCGCCGCGTACAGCGCGTCGGGCAGCGGCGACTGGTCGGGCTCGTCGGTGATGCCGATGATGGCGAGGTGCGCGTCGTCGCGCAGAAACCCGGCGTTCTCGTTGATGACGAACGGCGCCGTCACCGCGCGCAGCGCCGGGGCGGCGATCGACTCGCTGCCGCCGCTCGTGCCGACCACGACCTTGCTCGCGAACAGCGCCTGCAGGTTCGGCGTGTCGCGTCGCAGAATCTTCGGGTTGGCGCTGTCGCCGATCAAGATGCCCGTCGTCGGTCGGCTGACGTCGGTGGTGATGACGCCCATGTTGAAGTCGACGTTCACGCCCGAGAACGACGCGCCCGCGATGAACGAGGCGAAGTTCGACGCGAGCGCCATCTGGTCGTCGAGCATCGAGCACGAGTCGTCGATGACGAGCAGCACGTCGCTCTTCGGCACGGCCGTCTGCCGCCACGAGTCGGTCTGCGTGCCGACGAGGTCGCCGGTGCCGCCGAGCTGCACGACGTAGTCGACGTTGTCGCCCTGCTGGTTCACCCGCACCACGAACGCGCCCGTGTCGGGGCCGACGTCGATGGGCCGGTAGCGAAACGAGAAGGGCAGTGAGGCTGCGGCGCCCGCGTTCAACGTCAGGTTCACCGGCGCTCCGTCGATGGTGAACTCGGGGCACGCCGCCATGCCGGGGCAGTCGGGGCCGCCCGCCGGCTGGCCCGCCGCCGCGATGATCGAGAAGCTCTGAATGGTGAGGGTCGAGTTGCAGGCGTTGTAGGCGTTGATGCTGCGCCGCTGCGAGCCGCAGCCCCGCTTCACCGTGCCGAAGTCGACCGAGGCCGGCGACAGCACGAGGCAGCTCGGGCCGAGCGACGCGGCGAGGGGAATCTGGCGGCTCGGCGCCGTCGGCGAGCTGATCTGCAGCACCGCGTTGCCCGTGACGTTCACCACGCTCGAGCCGTTCGCCGTCGCCTGCGCCCGCACCAGCAGCACCGTCGACTGGCCCGGCTGCAGCTCGAAGTCGGTGACGGCGCCGGCGGGCAGCTTGAACAGCGGGTCGGTGCCCGGCGCCAGGTCGAACGACGAGATGAGGCACACCTCGTTCGGCTGCGTGCCCTGGTTCGTCACCGCGATGCCCTGGTCGCGCACCGACGGCGCCGACATGAGGCCGAAGCTCACCGACGCCGGCGACACCGTGTACTGGCACGGCGGCAGCGCCACCGACGTCGCGCGCACGTTGACCGTGAACTGGGGCTCGTCGGGGTCGTTGGAGTGGAAGATGACGTCCCACTCCATCGCGAGGCCGGCGGCCGAGGGCTGCACGCGCAGCGGCACGTCGAGCAGCGCGGTGGCCTCGGCGCGCAGGCCGACCGCCGGGTCGTACGCCAGCGGCAGCCGGCCCGTGCACGGCGTCGTCGCCATCGGGTCGTACTCGCCGACGCACAGGTCGCCCGCCACGGTCTGCGCGTTCTTCGGCGTCACCTCCCACCAGACGGCCGAGCCGGGCTTGCCGAGCTTCAGGTTGCCCTCGGGGTCGTTGTTCATCGGCAGCGCGCCGACGTTGCGAATCGTCACCTTGCGCGTCGTGACCGACGGCGCGAGCGGAGGCGCGAAGTACGCGATGCGGCCCACGTTCACCTGGGCCGGAGTCACGTCGATGTCGGGGCCGCCGCCCGAGCCGCGCAGCGGGCACGAGAGCATCGGCTGCTTCGCGAGCGGCGTGTTCGCCACCAGCGTGCCCTGCCGCGCGCCGAGCACCGCGGGGCGGAAGGTGAGCGGCACCGTGAGCGTGCCGCCGGCCGGCACCTCGAGCGACGTCGCGCCGGTGTACAAGAACTCGGTCGAGGCCGCCGAGCCGACGCGCGTGGCGACGCCGGTGAGCGGCACCGGGGCGAGCCCGAGGTTGCGAATCTTCGCCTCGCCCGGCTTCGACGACATGGGCGACGCGAACCCGAACTCGACGAGGTTCGGCTCGCACACCAGCACGAGGTCGACGCCGGTGCCCTTCAGCACGGTGATGACCGGCGGGCAGGCCGCGGCGGCCTTCACCGAGACGGTCGCGAGCCACTCGCGCGCGGCGGTCGGCTTGAACGTGAAGACGACGTTGCGCATCGCGCCGGCGGGAATGTCGAACGAGCCCTTCTCGGACTCGGGCGCGAACCCGAAGGCGGTGTGGTCACCCGACAGCGACGTGATGGCCTCGATGGTCGCCGTCGCGAGCAGCGGCGACGTGTTCGAGATGGGCCGCGACTGCTTCGAGGTGTCGTCGACCTGCACCGCGCCGAAGTCGACCTCGGCGGGGAAGAGGCACTGGCCCTGCACCGCCCTGCCTTTGAGGGTGAGCCCCGCCATCGTCAGCTCGGAGTTGCCGAGCGCGATGCTGAGCGCGCTCGTGTGGTCGGTGCTCATCTCGGCGCTGACCGGGGCGAGGAAGGTGAGGTCGAGCGTCGTGCTCTCGCCCGGCCCGAGCGTGGTGGGTGGGGCCTCGATGGTGAAGACGGCTCCGGGCGTGTCGGTGTCGCCGATCTTCACGGGCTCGCCCGAGACGAACGTGATGCCGGTGAGGTCGAGCACGCCGCTGCCGCGGTTGATGAGCTCGATCTGCTTCGCGCCCGTCAGGCCCATGGCGACCTGGCCGAAGTCGACGGTGGCGTCCGAGGTGGTGACGCCGTCGACGACGATGCCGAGCTCGCCGAGGCGAATGGGGTCGGCAGGCGGGTCACACCGGCAGGCGGCGAGAGAGAGACACGAGAGAATGAGCGCGACGAGGTAACGCATGGCGCGCATGGTGCTCAGGCCCTGCGCCGAGCGTCAATGTGGGCCGTCGGTAGCGGTGACCCGGGAGTGTCGGGGGGCCACCGACTTCTGAGGTCGTCTCGCGGTAACATCGCGACGCCATGCCGACGCTCGTCATACGCGGCCCCGATGGCACCCTGGTCGAGAGAGAGCTCGTCGGCCGGCTGACCGTCGGCTGCGACGACGACAACGATCTCGTCTTGCGCACCGGCGGCGTCGAGAAGCGGCACGCCAACTTCTTCGCCGAGGGCGGCGAGGTCGTTCTCGAAGAGCTCGACGCCTCGGCCGCCAAGACGCTCGTCGACGGCGAGCCCGTGCGCGGCCGCAAGCGCCTCACGCCCGGCGTGCGCGTGCTGATCGGCGACTACGAGGTGCGCATCAAGCCCGGCGAGCAGCAGCTGTCGGTGCGCAAGGTGCCCGCCGCTCCACTCGAGCGCGCGCCGGTGCGCCCCTTTCCCTTCACGCTCGTGCTCGCGCTCTTCGCCGTCGCGCTCGTCGGCCTCGTCGGCGCGGGCCTCTACCGCCGCCTGAGCGCCGAGCCCGAGGTCGTGACGCCGCCGCCGGCAGCCGAGGCCGACCCGTGCGCCGACCTCGAGCCGCAGCTGCGCGTCGCGCGTGGGCCTGCGAGCCCGGCCGCGCTCGCCGCCGCCGACGCGGTGCTGATGTGTGACCCGCTGAACGAAGAGGCGAACCAGGCGAAGCGCTCGATACCCAGAGAGCTCGACGGCCAGGCGCACCTCACCCGCGCGAAAGAGTTTCTCGAGCTGGGCCGCGACGAGCAGGCGCTCGACGAGCTCGAGGCGATCGCTCCGAAGACGCGGGCCGCCGAGCTCGCGCTGCCGCTCAGCGGCGAGGTCGCGCTGCGCGTCGCAGCGGCCGCGAAGAAGAGCTGTGACACCTACAAGAAGCCCCTCTCGACGCCACACTGCGAGACGTACGAGCGGCTCACCAAGAAGTACGGCGCAAAAGAGCCGACCACCGCCGCCACCGTGCCGCTCGAAGAGCGCATCGCGAAGCGCCAGCCCGACCGGCACCTGCAGGCGGCGCTGGTCGACTGGGCGAAGGGGCGCTTCGGCGACGCGAAGGTGAAGCTGCAGAAGGTGCTCGAGAACCCGCGGCTCGTGGTGCTGCACGCCCAAGCGCGCGCGATGCAGAAAGACCTCGAGAACGCCGACGGCCTCTACAAGATCGGCGAGCGCCACCTCGAGAAGGGCGACCTCACGAAGGCCGAGAAGGCGCTGCGTGACGCGTTCGAGCTCGACGCCCGGCTGTTGCCCGAAGACACGAGCGCCTCGCGCAAGAACGCCGAGCGCACGTTCGCCGCCAAGGCCTACGAGGTCGGCGTCGTTCACGCGCGCCGCCAGAACTGGAAAGAGGCCTGCACCGCGTGGAAGTCGGGGTTCGCGATGTTCCG
>JAEUJP010000567.1 GCA_016793725.1 Myxococcaceae bacterium
CCCCAGCTCGACCCCCACCGCGCGCGCTGCCGCACCCCTGCCTTCGAAGGTGCACGAGCGCAGCGCCCGGCCGAGCGACGCGTGGGAGCCCCCGTCACCGAAAGCGCTCGCCGCCGCCTGGGCCGCCCACTTCCCCGCGCGCAACGTCACGCCGAAGACCGGCGACCGCGGCACCGTCGGCGGCTTCGACGACGCCCAGCTGAAGGTGCTGCATGGCCTGTTCTTCTCGGCCCCGCCCGGCGCCGAGCTCGCCGACATCACGAAGCTCGTGAAGCAGCACCCCGCCTTCAAGGGCACCGACGTCACCGACTCGCGGCTGCAGCTCGTCACGAAGTACCGCCCCGAGAGCTTCCCGTTCACGTGGGCCCAGCGAAAGCAGTCGTTCTGCTCGTTCGTCGCGGTGCAGGCGCTGGCCGCGACGCCGAGCGACGTCGCCGCGATGAAGGTGCTCGCCGAGCTGCGAAAACAGTTCGACGGCTTCTTGTCGGAGCCCGTCATCGGCCGCCTCGCCCGCGGCGCGTGGAAGAGCGACGCCGCGCTGTTCCCCTTCGTGAAGGGCAAGCTCACCGAGCGCCCAGACGCGTCGGGCTATGTGCTCGCGTGCACCGGCGAGCGAGAGGGCCTGCCGCGCAACGGCGACAGGGTCGCGCTCTCGGCGCAGCTCGCCCACCAGGTCTCGGGTTACGTCGACGACCCGCGCGTGAAGTTCGACACCGACCTTCAAGGGCTGCTCGAGCTCATCTCGAGCGACCTCGGCGAGCCGTTCAGCGAGAGTCAGCTCAAGCACCTCGGCGCGAAGTTCCCCGCGATGCCGAACTTCAACGACATTCACACGGGCGCGCGCCGCCGCTTCGCGAACCTCGCGCGCACGGTGTGGGCCGACCGCAAGCCCGGCTCGGTGGGCGAGCTCGAGCGCATCTTGAAGGCCGAGCACGGCTACGCCCCGCTCAGCACGAGCGGCTGGTCGGTGCTGCGCAACGACTTTCCCGACCTGATTCCCCGCTTCGGCGACGACAAGGCCGAAGAGCTCGCGACCGACGCCCAGCGCTTCGCGGCCGAGGTGAAGCGGCACCCCGGCCTGACGCTGAACCAGGTGGGCGCGCGCCTCGGCCTCGACGCGCTGCGCACGGGCGCCGTCGTGCGACAGCTCCGGCTGAGCGACCCGGCCGCCCTGCCGCCGCGCAAGAGCGACCTCACCTTCACCGCGGCCGAGAAGAAGCAGCTGCACGCCGCGGCCGAGTCGATACCACCCGGCGCCACACTCTTCGCGCTCGTCGACGAGCTCGAGGCTTCGCAGCCACAGCTGCTCGAGAAGTACGAGCTCGACGACGGCCGCCGCTCGCGCGAGGTGCTGCAGAAGCAGCTCGGCATCGAGAACTGGCAGGCGCACCAGCGCGACCGCATCGAGGCGGTGCTGGTGAAGGTCGCGAGCCGGGCCGACGACGGCGTGACGCTCGCCGACCTGCACGCGCAGCTGCGCGACGAGCACGGCGTCGAGGCGAGCTACACGCTCATCAAGCAGCTCGTTCGCACCGCCGAGGCGAGCCCGAAAGAGCACCCGGCGCTCGCCGCGCTGAAGAAGGCCGGCCGCTACCCGTGGGACGTCGGGTTCGAGCTCACCGAGACCCTCGCGAGGCAGCTCGCCGCCGCGATGGTGGCGCAGCCCGACGCGACGCTCGGCGCCGTCGTCGCGAGCCTGAAGAAGAGCCCGACGTTCGCCGCGAAGTACCCGACGTTCAGCGTGACGCACGTCGCGAAGCTGCGCGCGCAGTTCCCCGACCTCGTGCCGTACGTCGACGACCTGAAGACCGCGCCCGTCGCCGCCGAGACGAAGAGGTGGGTGGGCGAGCTCGACGCGCTCGCGAAAAAGGCGAAGCAGGCGGTGCGGGCGCTGCCGAAGGGCTCGACGCCGAGCATCGCCGGCCTGTCGCGCACGCTCGGCGTCGACTACCGGCAGCTCTACCGCGCGGTCACGCGCCACCCCGAAGACTTCCCCTGGTTTCGAAGGGCCGCGAGCGGCAACGTCGACCTGCAGCTCGCGTATCGGGTGGCCGCAGCGCTCGAGAAGGCGCCGCTCGGCACGACGCGCGAGCAGCTCACCGCCGGGCTGTCGAGCGACCCGTCGTTTCGCGAGCGGTACCCCGCGTTCAACGTGCGCACGCTCGACACGCTGCGCGAGCTCTACCCGAAGCTCGTGCCGGGCTGGTTCGACCGCCACCAGCTGTTGCGCTCGGTGACGCTCGCCGAGGCGCTGCGCACGGCGCCGAAGGGCGCCTCGCTCGCGTCGGTCGCGGCGAAGCTGAACGTGCAGCACCCCGGCCTGTTCGACGGCGCGTTCGCGACGAAGGTGTACCTCGAGCAGCTGTGGGCCTCTGACCCGCGCCGCTATGCCTTCGCTGCGGGCTTGCTGACAGGCCCCGGCCTGGTCGGCCGTGGCGAGAAGCCGGGCGCCGCGGTCGAGAGCGTGAGCTCGGTCGCCACCCGCGCGGCGCGGCTCGAGGGTGTGCCGCCGAAGCTCGACCTCGTCGAGACCCTGGTCGCGGGGGTGAAAGACAAGCCGCTCGACAGCGGCCGCCGCTACGAGTTCGTGCTCGTGCAGCACCTGCTCGACACGCAGCTGCCGACGTTCGACGCGCTGAAGCGCCTCGGCATGTCGCCGGCGCGCACGAGCGTCATCGGCACGCCGTACTCGGCGAGCGACCTGGTCGTCGAGTCGCTCGAAGACAAGGGGTGGGACGTGCGCGTGCCGCCGCTCGACATGGCGACGTGGGTCGAAGACGTGCGCGACGCGCTGTACGAGCGGCTCGAGTCGGCGCTCGCGAACCACCGCGACGTGGTGGCGATGGACGACGGCGGCATCATCTCGGAGCTCGTCACCACCGACCCCGTGCTGAGCCGGTACAGAGACCGCTTTCGCATCGTCGAGCAGACGCGCCGCGGCATCACGGTCGCCGACCACGTCGACGTCGCCGCGCCCGTCGTGAACGTCGCGCAGAGCTGGGCGAAGTTCGTCGAGGGCCCGATGATCGCCCGCAGCATCGACGGCAAGCTCGTCGAGCGCCTGAACCGCCTCGGCGTGACGTCGCTGAAGGGCAGACACGTGGGCGTCATCGGCGCCGGCACCATCGGCCTGCCGATCGCCGAGTCGCTGCGCGCGCTCGGCGCGAAGGTGACCGTGCTCGACACGAGCGACGCTGCGCTGGGCAAGGCGAAGGCGCGCGACTTCGACGCCACGGCCGACCGGCAGAAGTTCTTCTCGGGGCAAGAGATCATCATCGGCGCGACCGGCGTGCAGAGCGTGACGAAAGACGACCTGCAGTGGCTGAAAGACGGCGCCATCATCGGCAGCGCGTCGTCGAAGCTGGTCGAGATCGACGTGCCCGCGCTGGCCGCGGCCGACCCGAACGAGCCGGCGGTCGTCGACGCCGACAGCCACCCGCCCAGCGTGCAGTACGACCTGCCGGGCGGCCGTCGAATCACGCTGCTCGCGCGCGGCTTCCCGCTCAACTTCGACGGCCAGGCCGAGAACATCGCGCCCGAAGAGATTCAGCTCACGCGCGCGCTGATGGTGCTGGGCCTCTTGCAGGCGACGCAAGAGAAGGTCGCCGGCGTGCGGCGCGTCGACGTGAAGCGCGAGCTGCAGCTGCTCGAGGCGTTCGAAGAGCTCGGCGCCGGCAACGGCGACGCCGAGGTGAAGAAGGTGCTCGAGCACGCGATGAAGCAGCTGCGCGCGGCGATCGAGAAGCCGGGCACCCACTACAAGCGCCACGAGTAGGCTGCCCGCGCCTCTGGCGCGGCGACGGGAGCGCAGCGACCAGACGCTCAGCGCGCCGCGGCCCGGCGAATCACCTGCTCGAGCTCGGCCGGCCGCACGAACTGAACGTAGTGCCCCGTGTTCTCGAGCACGGTGAGCTCGGCGCCCTTCACGGTCTCGGCCAGCTTGCGCGCCGTCGGCAGCCGCGGGTCGGAGTCGCCGTGCACGACCCAGAGCTTCGCCCTGATGCCGGCGTACTTCGGCGTGACGTCGCTCAGGCCGTCTTCGTACTTCACGCTCTCGCGCGCGAGCGCCGCCGTCACCTTCGCCGACGACCAGAGCTTCGTGCGCGCCTCGACGAACCCGGGGGGAATCTGCGCCTCGTTCGGCGAGAAGGCCGCCTCGATGCCCTTCTTCATCTTCGAAGGGCCGACGAGCGCGGTCGCGGCGCGCGCGACGCCGTCACCGAGCACCGGCGGCGCGAGCAGCCGGTACAGCGGGTCGACCACCGTCGGCGGGTAGCTGCGGCTGCCGACGATGACGAACGCCCGCACCTCTGCCGGGTTCTCGACGGCGAGCGCGACCGCCGTGGCGCCACCGTACGAGTGGCCGACCACCACGACGTCTTTCAGGTCGAGCGCCTTCACGACGCCGCGCAGCGCCGCGAGGTTGTCGGCGAGGGTGCCGGGCGCGCCCGCGCCGTCGCTGAAGCCGTGACCCGGCCGGTCGTAGGCGATGACGCGGTGGCTCGCGGCGAGCTGCTCCATCATCGGCAGCCAGTCTTCGATGGAGCCGGGCGAGCCGTGCACGAAGAGAATCGGCGGGCCTTCACCCAGCTCGTGCACGCGCAGCTGCCGGTCGCCGACCGCGATGCGACGGCCCACATGGCCTGCGGGCACCGACTCGACGGGTGAATACAGCGCGCCGGCGACGGTGAGGCCCACGACGACGAGCACGAGCAGCGCGACGACACCGGCGGCGAGACGGCCGAGCAGCTTCACGAGGCCACCGTAGCGCGTGGTGAAGCGATTCTCTCGAAACGTTGTAAAGCCGGCGCCGTGTCACACGCGCGCACGCGCTTCTTCGCGCTCATCGGGCTCTTCATCTGGCTGTTCTCGGCCGGCGAAGGGCTCGCGCGGCGTGGCGGGGGGCGGCTGCGCGATGCCGGCCACCGCGTCAGCTTCAAGCTCGCGCTGCTCGAGGCCAAGGGTGGGGCGCCCGTGGTCGTGCTCGGCAGCTCGCGCGGCAACGACTGCGTGCAGGCTTCGGCCATCGACCCGCACGGCGTGAGCCTGACCACACCGTCGTCGTCGCTGCCCACGCTCGAGCACGTCGCGACGAAGGCCGCGCTCGCGCCCGGTCTCAAGCTCGCGCTCGTCGAGCTGTCGCGCCGCCAGGCCGCCGACGACCTGCCCGACGTGGCGGCGCCGGCGCCCCAGGTCGACGCCGAAGAAGACCCGGCCGGCGCGTGGCTCACGCAACACTCGGCGCTGCTGCAGGCGCGCGGCGCCTTCGCTCCAGAAAATTGGGCACGGCTCGCCGGGCTCGTCGTGCCCGAGGCGTTCGACGGCTCGGAGTACTTTCGGTCGCGGTGGTTCGTCGAGACGTTCGCCCGCGTGCCCGAGCCGGCGCCCGGTGAACTCGACTTGTTCGTGCGCGACACCGCAGGGCCGGCGCCGCAGGCCGGGCCCGAGTGGGAGCGCATCTCGAGCGGCTACGCGCGGGTCGCCGACGCCTTTCGCGCGCGGGGCGTGAAGGTGGTGCTGTACGCGACGCCGACGCTCGGCGCGTTGAGAGAAGAAGAGTGTGACGCGGCCAGCCGGGTCTTTCGCGCGTCGGTCGCCGCGCACGTCGGGGCACCGCTGCTCGACTTCACGTGCAGCGCCGCGCCGCGCGAGTGGCTCGCCGACACCGAGGGCCACTGCGGCTCGCTCGGGCGCGCGCGGTTCAGCCAGAAGCTCTCACAGGAGCTCCGTGCTCTTCCATAACGCCACGCTGCTCGTCGGGGTCTCTGGCCTCGCGGTCGTGCACTGGCTCGTGCCCTGGCAGCGCGTGCGGCTCGTGCTGCTGCTGTCTGCTTCACTCGTCATCTACGGCTGGCGGCACTGGCCGTCGCTGTTCATGCTGCTGGCGTCGATCGCGTTCAACTACGCGTGGGGCCGGCTGCTCGAGAAGCGGCCCGAGCGGCGGCTGCTCGTGTTCGGCATCGTCACGAACCTCTCGAGCCTGTTCTGGTTCAAGTACGCCGGCTTCTTCTGGTCGATGTTGCCGGTGCAGTCCGCTCCGCCGCCGCCCTGGCTGCCGCTCGGCATCTCGTTCTTCACGTTTCAGGTCATCGCGTACCTCGTCGACGTGTATCGGAAAGAGATACCCGCCGAGCGCTCGCTGCTGGTGTTCGCGGTCTTCAAGTCGCTCTTCGCGCAGCTCGTCGCCGGGCCCATCGTGCGCGGCAGAGACCTGCTGCCGCAGCTGCGTGAGCGCCGCGCGCTCGACTGGGCGCAGCTCCACTCGGGTGTGCTGCTGGTGCTCGCCGGGCTGTTCTTGAAGGCGGGCGTGGCCGACCTGCTCGCGCCGCACGTCGACCACGCGTGGGGGCAGGGCGTCGAGGTGGCGACCAACGTCGCGTGGTTCGCGGTGTACGGCTACGCGGCGCAGTTGCTCGCCGACTTCTGCGGCTACTCGACGATGGCGGTGGGGTTCGGGCTCGTGTTCGGGCTCACGCTGCCGGCGAACTTCGTGAACCCGTACGGCGCGTCGAGCCTGCGCGAGTTCTGGCAGCGCTGGCACGTGACGCTGTCGCAGTGGCTGCGCGACTACCTCTACATTCCCCTCGGGGGAAACCGGCGGCGCCCCACATTCAACCTCGTCGTCACGATGACGCTCGGCGGCCTCTGGCACGGAGCGGGGTGGACGTACGTGCTCTGGGGCTTCATGCACGGTGTGCTCTTGTGGCTCGAGCGCACGCTGCCGAAGCTGCCGCGCGGCGCGGGCGTGCTCGTGACGTTTCACGTCGTGGCGCTGCTGTGGGTGCCGTTTCGGGCGCCCGACTTCTCGGCGCTGGTGACGTTCGCGAAGCGGCTCGTCGCTCCGCCGTACGTGTGGGCGACGCGCGTCGACACGCAGTTCGTGGTGGTGACGGCGCTGTTCCTGCTGCTGCAGTCGGTGTGGTTTCGCGCCTTCCCCCTCGAGAAGCGCGAGCCGGCACGTTGGGAGCTGGCGGCGGCAGCGGCGATGTTCGTATGGCTGCTCGGCGCGGGGGTCGGGCGGGTCGACTTCATCTACTTCGTGTTCTGAAGGCTCCGCTTTCGACATACTCGGGTGCATGCGCCGCTCGACGGTCTGATGGCTCCCCCTGCTCATCGCCGCCGCCTGCGTCAGCGCTCCTCCGGTGCCCTGCACCGACTGCGACGGCACGTGTGTCGACCTTCAGGCTGACTCGCGCCACTGCGGCGCCTGCGGCACCACCTGCCGCGCGGGCAGCGTCTGCCGCGACGGGCAGTGTGCGGTCTCGTGCTCGACGGTCAGACGTCGTGCGGCGCCAACTGCGTGGACACGCAGGTCGACCCGTCGAACTGCGGCGCCTGCAGCACGGCGTGCGGCGCCAACCAGACGTGCGCGCCCGGCACCTGCACCAGCACCTGCCCCATGGGCCAGCAGCTGTGCGGCCAGTCGTGCGTGACGGTCGCGAGCGACCCCACGAACTGCGGCATGTGGCCGGTGGTCGAGCTGACGGGCCGCGTCGACGTCAGCGGCGGCGCCGGCGAGGGCGACGCGCCGGGCGGCTGCAACGCCTTCGCGGCGAGCGCCGGGCGCGTGCACCTGCGCACCGCCGGCCAGGCGAACACGCGCTCGTTCACCACCGTCGCCGGCTCGACCCCCATCGTGAACCTGCGGCTCGCGCAGATGCTCAACGTCGACCCGTTCAGCATCAACGACTACCAGGGGCCCATCACCGGCGAGATGCCGAGCGTGCTGACCAAGACGTGCCCGGTCGAGGCGCGGTACTGGCCCCACGTGTACCAGGCGTGCGGCAACATGAGCGGGCTGCACTGGTCTGTCGACAGCGACTGGCAGCTCAGCGGCCCTTCCGAAAACCTCGAGCTCTGGGTGCGGTGACGGGGGGCGCCGCTCGGGCGAGCGGTGGGCGCGAGTCACCGGGCGAGTGAGCTGACCCAGCGCTCGATGAGGGCCACCCCGTCGGCATCGACGACCTCGGTCGCCAGCGGGGGCATCTGCTCCGACGCGGGCAGCCGGCCCCGCATGAGCCCCACCGCTTCGCTCGACTCGGGGTGACCGGGGCGAAACACCCCGGTCTGCGCGACGGCAGTTCGATACGCCGGAGTGCCCTCGACGGAGTCGGAGCTCACGAGCAGGCGGAAGTCGAGCGCGTTCTGCGGGTCGTAGCAGCGGGCCGCGCCTGGGCGGGGGCGCGCGTGGTTGTGGCAGTGGGAGCAGTTGGCGTGCAGGTAGCCCAGCGCTGCGCGGTCGACCTCGCTCCCGAAGGTGGGGCCCTGCCCGAGCTGTACCGCCGAGTAGCCGAGCACGCGGCTGCGCCTGCCTCCGTGGCAGCCGCGGCAGTCGCGGGCCGCGGGCACGTCGTGGGGGGTGCCCAGCGCGTTCGGTGCGCCGTCGGGCGCGAGGGTGGCGTCGGCGCCGTCGGCGTCGAACAC
>JAEUJP010000570.1 GCA_016793725.1 Myxococcaceae bacterium
CACCCGATGGAGCGCGCGCTGCTCGAGGCCTACGCCGACGCCCTCGTCGAGCACCTGAACCACGAAGCGCGGGCGCGCCTGTTCACCGGAGCCCGAGCCCGCATCGTGCTCGACCGGCTGCTGAGCCGCCGCTTGAACCCCACCGAGCGGGCCATCGCGCTGCGCGCGCTCGGCGCCCACGCACAGACACACGACTCGCAGCGCCGCCGCATGCTGGAGTGGACGGAGGCGGTCGCGGCCGTCTCGGGCCACCCGGTGTGGGACTCGCGCGAGCTGTTCTGGCTCGACGAGCTGCGCGCCGCGTTCCACGTGCACTGAGACTCGGGCGGGCTAGAGTCCGCCGCCGATGACCGCACTGCTGGTCGCGCTGCTCGTCACCACCCAGGCTCCCACGCAGACGCTGGTCGCAGTGCCCGAGCTCACACCGCTGGGGGTGAGCGCCGAGCAGGCGCAGAACCTGACGGCGGTCATCGCCGCCGAGCTGGGCCGGTACGACCACGTGCGCGTCATCTCGAGCCGCGAGATCGTCATGCTGCTCGGCGTCGAGCGCCAGAAAGAGCTGCTCGGCTGCGCCGACGAGTCGTGCATCACGCAGCTCGCGGGCGGCATGGGCGCCGAAAAAATCTTGAGCGGCCAGCTCGGCACCGTCGAGCAGAGCCTGGTCTTCACGCTGCAGCTCACCGACGTGCGCTCGGCGCGCGTCGACGGCCGCGTGGTGAAGGTGGTGCCGGCGGGCAAAAACCTGCTCGTCGACGCGGTGCGCGCGGCGGTGACGTCGCTGATGGGCACGGCGACGAGCCGCAACCAGGCGCCGCGGGTCTCGGTGCGCACGGCCATCGAGGCGCACCAGCGCGAGACGGTGCGGCTCGACGCGAGCCACTGCTACGACCCCGACGGTGACCCGCTGCAGATCGAGTGGCGCCAGCTCGACGGCCCGCCGGCGCTGCTCGAGACGGCGCGCGAGGGCGTCGCGACGTTCGTGGCCTCCGAAGTGGGGCACTACACGTTTCGCGTCTCGGTCACCGACGGCCGCTCGGCGCCGGTGGTGAACACCGTCGAGGTCGACGTGCTGAAGCTGCGCCCGTTTTCGCTCGGCCTCGGCGCGCAGGTGTTCTCGCCGTTCAACCGCTTCGTCACCACCGACGGCGTGGGCGGTGACTTCCGCAACCGCGTGCCGGTGGGCCCGAAGCTCGAGATTGGCCTGTGGCTGAGCGAGCAGTGGCAGCTGTTCGGCGCCGGCGAGCTCGGCTTCATGCAGACGTTCACGCTCACCGACGGGCCCAACGGCTCGACGCTCGACTACACCGCGTTCAACATGTTCTCGGGCATTCGGTTCTACGTCTTGCTCGGAGCGTTCAAGCTGTTCGCACAAATCGAGCTCGGCTCGTCGCGCCTGTTCCTCACCGTGCGCCAGCAAGACCAGGTGCTGAAGCCCAACGTGCTGGCGCTCATGGGCGGGGTGAGCGGCGGCGTCGACCTGCCGCTCACCGAGCGCTGGGGGCTCGCGCTCACCGTCGGCCTGCGCGCGCAGGGAAATACAGAGGCCATGCCGACGCTGCCCGGCAACACGTTCACCTTCTCGCCCGGCGGCTTCTACTGGGGCCTGCAGTTCGCGCTGTGGCCGTACCTGCGGCTCTGAGGGCGCGAAAGTAGAGGGGTTTGGCCGAAGATAGGTCTCACCGTCGGCCCGTTGCAGATACTCGAACCCATGCGGCGAACCCTGATGCTGGCGTTGGTGGTGCTGACCGGCTGTGACGGCACGATGGAAGGCGGAGCGACGGGCGGAGGCTCCGGCGCTGCTGGCGGAGGCGACCTCGGCACGGCAGGCGGTGGCGGCACGGCGACTGCGGGCGGCGGCAACACCGCGACTGCGGGCGGCGGCAGCACCGCGACGGCGGGCGGCGGCAGCACCGCCACGGCGGGCGGCGGCAGCACCGCGACTGCGGGCGGCGGCAGCACCGCGAATGCGGGCGGCGGCAGCACGGCGACAGCCGGCGGCAGCAGCACGGCGACGGCCGGCGGCGGCGGCATGGGCACGGCCGGCGGTTCGATGCCGAGCACCACGACGCCGTGCACGCCGAACGGCCAGTGCGTGTGGCCCGAGACGTCGAGCACGTGCCCGCAAGACTGCGGCAGCAGCGACGTCGCGAGCTTCACGCAGCAGCGCGCGAAGTACATCGACCGCGCGTGCGCGCTGAACGGCAACGGGCTCGCCGACACGTGCGCGACCTCGCCGGGCGGCGCGGGGCGCTTCAACGAGCTGCAGGCCGCCATCAGCTCGCTCGTCGGCGGCGACACCCTCTACATTCACCCCGGCGACTACTGGCGCGTGCCCACTGAAGAAGAGCGCGACTGGGCCGGCATCTACGTCATCGAGACCATCAACGGTACGGCGCCGACGGCGCAGCGGCCCATCATCATCACCGCGCGCTTCGTCGCGAACCCGCCGACGCTGCACTCGTGGAACCCGGCCATCGCGCCCGGCAGCACGCGCGTGAACGCAAGGCCCGCGCTCGCGATTCGTTCGAGCCACACCATCGCCGACCACCTGCGCATCGTCGGCCGCATCGGCATCTCGGGCACGCAGGGCAGCCGCATTCAGCACTGCGACGTGCGCTTCGGCTGGGGCCTGTGCGACGGCAACTGGGCGGGCATTCGTGTCGACGGCGCGAACGGCGCAGTGGTGCACCACAACTTCGTGCACGACGTCACCGACGACTCGATGTGCAACGACATCGCCGACCGGCCCTCGGGCCTGAAAGAGTTCTCGAGCGACCGCACCGTCTGGGAGTTCAACACCGTGCGCAACACGGGCTACTGGGGCTACGACCTGCACCGCGACTCGACACGCTCGGCGATTCGCTACAACAAGTTCGAGAACGTCGCCGAGAGCAGCATTCGCATCGCGCGCGGCCCCGACAGCCAGGTCATCGGCAACATCGTCGTCGGCAGCGGCCAGTGCCTCGAGCTCGAAGAGATTCAGCCGGCGACGCCCGCCACCGACATCGTCGCGAACAACAGCTGCTTCTTCGCCGGCTTCTCGTGGGTCATCGACGGCGCGCACGCGAACCACAGCGCCCGCCTCGAGAACAACATCGCCCACGCGCGCATGGGCGGCGAGCGCTACAACGTGGTGCTCGGTGCGGGCGCGAGCCGCGTCGCCGACCGCAACGCGTACGACTCGAACGGCAGGTTCTGCCGGCGCCTCTACGTCGACGAAGACCCGTGCGAGATGACGCTGGCCGCGTGGCAGGCGACCGGCCGCGACCCGAACAGCATCTCGGCGACGGGCGGCGCCTGCACGTTCGTCGACGCGCCGACGGGGCCGACCGACACGACGTACGACACGCACGTGATGGGTGGGCCGTGCGCGACGCTCGGCACGAACGGGCAGCAGGTCGGGCCGTACGGCGTCACGTCGTGTGTCGGTCACGTGTGCCCGTAGCCGGGCTCATCAGCGCGGCACACGCTCGACCAGCTCGGCGGGCGGAGCGGCCGGTGCCTCGACAGCGCGCAGGCGGCTCGCGAGCGCGCTCACCGGAATCGTGTAGACGCCCGGCTCGGCCGTCGCCGTCGCGCCGCTCACCTGCGCCGGAAAGCCACCAGCGCCCTGCGCGCCGTTGGGGTCGCGCACGGTGGCGACTCCGTTCGCGAGCCGCTGCACTTCGATCGCGTGACTGCCGCCGTCGCGCAGCCGCACGTCAGCGATGACCGGGCCGGCGGCGGCGCTGCTCCGCGCGAGCGCAGCGCGCAGCACGCCCTCGGCAGCGCCGGGGCCGGGCGCACCGTCACCTTCGAACCGCTGCACGCCGTAGCGCGTGCCGTAGAGCTGCGACGCCAGCGCGCCGGGCTGGCCGACCATGACGCCGCTGCCGCCCCAGCTGTGCCGGTCGCGCTCGGGGTCGTAGGTGGCGTGAGGGCCGTTCGCGTTCTCGAGCCCTGCGTTCTGCAGAATGCGGCTCGTCGCGCTTCGATTTTCGTCGCGCAGCGCGTCTGAGAGCTGCGGAGGCGCCGCCCGCACCAGCTCGAGCGTGTTGCCCATCTGCGGCCCGATGTCGCTGCTGCCGCGCCCTCCGCGCAGCTGTGCTCGACCCGAAGTCGCGAGGTCGGCCGAGATGCGCGCGTACTCGGCGGGCTGGTCGCGCGCGAGCGGCTGAAAGACGCTCGTCACGCCGCAGCTCCCCGCCGCGCCCTGGGTGATGGTCTGTGGGCGAGCGGTGTCGGCGAGCGCTCCGTCGACCAGCTGCTGGCGGCTCCAGCCATCGAGGCGGCGGTCGAGCGGCGCGGTGGCGAGCCGGTCGAGGTTCGACAACATCGTCTGCCCGCGAGAGTCCCGGCTCGAGAGGCGGCTCGGCCCGAGCGCAGCGAGGTCGCGCGCGCCCTGCGGGCTCGCCTCGCCGAGCACCCGGCCGAGCTGCAGGCGCTGCGCGCCGGTGCTGCCCCGAAGCGCCGTGCGCGCCGCCGATGCGTACTCAGGCGAGGTCTCGGACCGGCGAATGATGTGCTGCCGCGTTTCGGCCGGCAGCCCGATGAGCTCGCGCTGCCGAATGGGCGAGCCGAGGTGCGGCTCGAACGTGTCGCGCACCGGCGGCGGGCCTGCGCGCCGCGTCTCGGTGGGCGGCGTCTGCGCGCTGCGCCGAGCCGACTGGGGGTGAGCCGTACGAGGTGAGCCGTGAAGGGGAGCGGTGCCGATGGCCATGCCCCCTGCGGTGCAAGCTGGAAACCAGCCAGCGACGACGGAGTTCTTGACGGTTGCCGCGCGCGCTGTTGCCGTCGCAGCTACAGCGGGCAGCGCTTGTGAACTGCGAGATGACAATCAGCCCGGCGCGAACAGCTGCCGCTGCCACGGGTTCAGCATCACCCCATCGGGGTCGAAGCGTCGCCGCACCTCGTTGAACTCGTCGAACCGCGGGAACGCGGCGCGCAGCCGCTCGACCGACTGCCCCGACTGAGGAGGTATCTGCCCCCAGTGGAACCGCACGTCGTCGCCGAGCTCGGCGTGCAGCGCGGCGTAGTACTTCTCGGTCAGCGCCTTCGCGAGCGCCTGGTCGTCGGGCCCGTTGCCTGAAAAAATCAGCTCGAGCTTGCACACGTCTTCCGGGTCGCCGAGCGCCGCGCGGCTGCCCTTCACGAAGCGCAACGAGATGGGGCCGGTCTGGTACTGGCCGTGCTCTCTCGAGAACGTGTCGGCCGTCTTCCGCATGATGTCGAGCGCGCGCAGATATTGGTCATCGCGCAGCGGCACCGAGAGCGTGGCCGACTGGGCGGGCAGCAGGTTGGCGCCGTCGCCGATGTTGAACACGTTGTAGCTGCGCTGCGTGTACTGCCCGTCGACGAGCGCATCGAGGGCGCCATCGACGAGGCCGGGCGTCGTCGACGGCGCGAGGTCTTTGAGCACCTCGTTCAGCCCCGAGAGCAGGCCGCCGAGGTGGTCGCTGAGCACCGTTTGCAGCTTCGGGCGCGTGAACTTCGGGTCGGCGCTCACGGTTCGCACCAGGTCTCGCGTCGGCCGCCCGAAGCCGGCGGGCTCGGGGCCGTCGAGCTCGACGGGGTGGCGCGACGTCACGAGCATCGAGTCGGTGTGCGGGTTCCACAACAGCTCGAGGTGAAACGCCGGCACCGGGTGGCCCGCTCCGAACGTTCGCTCGGTGGCCCCCGGCGGGAGCGTCGAGTTGTCGAGCAGGTCGTAGACGTTGCCGCCGCGCAGCACCTCTCGGGCCTCTCGACCGGTCGTCTTCGTGCGCACCTCGTTCAGGTAGAACTTCTCGCGCGTCTCGAGCAGGTAGCTGTGCACGACGCCGAACGTGCCGAGGTTCACCAGCGCGGCGTCGAACGTCGCGTCTTCCTGCATGAGCGACCAGCCCGGGTGCGTGCGCGCGAACGCGGCGGCGTCGGTCGGGCCGCCGGCCGGCTCGATGCGCACCTTGTCGCCGTTCGGCTTCACGAGGTCGATGCTGCGCACCAGCTCGGCGAGCGGGCCGTGCGAGAGCACCGAGCCGTGCGTGCCGGTCGGCAGCACGCCGGCGAGGGTCTGACCGTCGAAGCCGCCGAGCACGGGCAGCGCGAGGCCCTTCGACCAGAGGTCGGCGTTCAGCTGACGAATCGTGGTGCCCGCCCCGGCGCGAACGAGCTTCGACCGCTGCGCGGCGGGCAGGTCGGCGCGCAGCGACTCGAGCGGCGACGCGCCGGCGAGCTCGATGAAGCCCATGCCCTCGGGGTGAAGGTAGACGCCGTCGCTCGCGGCCGCCTTCGACCACGCGTGGCGCGAGCCGCCCGCCTTGATGACGGTGCCGGCGGGCTGCGTCTTGGCGACCCACTTCATGATGTCGGCGAGCTGCTCGATGTCGCGGCCAGGGCGGAAGGCGAGGGTCGGGCTCCACGTGACGTTGCGGCCGTGGTTCACCTGCGGCGTCGCGGGCACGAGCGGCAGCACGCGCGAGCCGACCTGCGGCACCGGGGCGTCGAGGCTGCTCTCGTGCACCTCGCGCAGCGAGACCTCGCCGGCCGGTTTGGTGACGTCGGGGCGGGCGACGCGGCCGCGCGCATCGATGACGAAGCTCTGCGGGTGCAGGGCGCCGGCGCCGGTGAGCGTGAGCTCTTTCGCGTCGACCTCGCCGTGGCCGCTGCCGCTGAAGCGCTGTGCGACCCAGCCGCCGCGGGCGCCCGGCGTGACGAGAAACGCCGAGTCGGAGCCCGGGTGCTTGTGCTGCCACACCGCCACGGCTGCGACCGCCTCTCTGCGGGTCGCGTACGGTGCGGTCGCCAGGGCTCCGCGCTGCAGCATCGGCTGCGCGGCGCTGATGACCGTCGGTTTCCAGCTGAGGGTGGCAGGCATACGTCGCCGACGAGACGAATCGGGCGACGTCGCAGTTCGGATTTATTGCGTCAGTTGAAGAGCGCCACGCCGCGTCAGTTGAAGTTGTCGACGAACACGTCGCCGGTCTTGCGATCGACGATCGCCCACACGCCGTGGTCGCCCTGCCCGTCGGTGCTGACCGAAAAAATCCAGTTGTCGGCGTTGCTCGACCCGTTGGGAATCTCTTCGTCCTTCGGGATCAGCTCCATCGAGCCTTCTTTGAGCAGCCGCTTCACCTCGGCCTTGATGGCCGCCGGGTTCGTCAGCGGGTCGCCGTCTGGCCCACCGAACTGCTCGACGAAGCCGCGAATGCCCGACTCTTCGGTCGCGACCGCCTTGAGCCCGATCTCGAACGCCTTCTCGTACGTAATCTTCGTCTTCCCGAACGCTGCGAGGTGCTCTTGCACGCGGCTCGGCGGGGTCGTGTTGCGCGTCGTGTACTCGCCGACGCTCTGCACGTCGCGGTTCAGGCTCTCGATGTAGTTGATGACGTTGTCGCGCAGCACCTTCGGCATCGCGTTCGCCTCGGTCGCCGTGATGCGCCCGTCTTTGTTCTTGTCGGCCGCGTTCGACCACGCCGCCATCATCACCAGGAACTCTTTCTGCAGGTCCTTCGTGCTCACGCTGCCCGTGCTCGTCTTGAACAGCGACGCCGCGAAGTTGTCTTGCAGGTCAGCCGCCAGCTTCTTCGCCTCGGTCTTCGTGATGACCGTGTTGCCGTTCGTGTTCGCCTTCTTCACCTGCCCTTCGATGTACCGGGCGCTCGAGGCGAGCAGGTCGGCGATGTTGGCGCTGGTGACCTTCGTAGGCATGCGAAACTCCAGGCGTTTGAGGGAGAGATGTGTCAGCATGTGCGCCGACACCTACACGGTTATCGAGAACGCCCGACGCGGGTTGCTCCTGATCCGCCTTTGCTAGATTCCCGCCCCGAAAGTGCAGCAGCCGAACTCCTCTACCCGCTTGCGCCCGTTTCGCCCGACTCCGTTCGGGCGCTACACGCTGCTCATGCCGCTGAGCATCGGCGGCATGGGCGAAATTTTTCTCGCGCGCATCGACGGGCCGCAAGGTTTCGAGAAGCTGTGCGTCATCAAAAAAATCCTCCCGCACCTGCTCGAAGACAAAGACTTCGTCTCGCGGTTCGGCAACGAAGCGCGCACGCTGGTGAAGCTGACGCACGGCTCCATCGCGCAGGTGCTCGACATGGGGCAGCACAACGGCGAGCCCTACCTCGCGCTCGAGTACATCGACGGCAAAGACCTGCGAAAGGTCGGCGCGCGGTTCCGCGAGCGCGGCATGCCGCTGCCGATGACGTTCGTGCTGTTCGTGATGGGGCGCGTGCTCGACGCGCTCGCCTACGCGCACCGCAAGCGCGACGACGACGACAAAGAGATCGGGCTCGTTCACCGCGACATGAGCCCGCAGAACATTCTCATCAGCTACGAGGGTGAGGTGAAGGTCATCGACTTCGGCCTCGCGAAGTCGACGCTCAACGCCTCGAAGACGAACCCCAGCATCATTCTCGGCAAGTTCCTCTACATGTCGCCCGAGCAGGCGCGGCACGCGAAGGTCGACAAGCGCAGCGACCTCTACGCCGTCGGCATCTGCCTCTACGAGCTCATCGCCGGCAAGAACCCGTTCGAAGACATTCCACCGCACGCCCTGATGGCGGCCGTCGCGACACCGAACATCGCGCACGTGCAGACCATCGAGCCGCTGTGCCCGTCGAACATCGCGGCCATCATCATGAAGGCGCTCGCGGTCGACCCGGCGCAGCGCTTTCAGACGGCCGAAGAGCTGCGCGGCAAGCTGCTCGGCGCGCTGCTCGAGATCGACCCCGCCGCCGGCCCCGAGAGCTGCAGCCGCTTCATGCGCGACATGTTCGCCGCCGAGTATGGCGCCGAGCGCAAGCTGCTCAGCTCGCTCAAAGAGGCTGCCCGCGCCGAGGCCAGACCCGAGGTGACCGAGCCCGGCACGTCGCGGCCGCCCGCCCAGGTACGCCCGCTCTCGGTCGCTCGCGCGTCGAGCCCACGCCTCGAGCCGCCCCCTGAAGACGAGTCGACGCCGAGCCCGACCGACCTGCGCCAGTACGGCATGGAGGAGACCCACCCCGGCAACCGGCCCCTCGAGACCTCACCGCTCTCGTTCGCGCCGACGCCGCGCATCAGCGGCATTCAGACCGACAAGAGCAACGAGGGTGACCGCGAGACGATGCCGGGCGTCATCGTTCACCGCCCGACCGGGGCCGACGACGACCGCGAGACCGGCCCCCACGATGCGCTGCACCGCGCGCCCGCGGCCGAGATGAGCGAGAGCGCGCCGACCCGCCCCGTGCCGGTCGCGCAGCCGAGGCCCGTGAGCGAGCCCGTGACCTCCGAGGCGCCCGTGGTCGTCGCGCCCGACGAAGACCTGCCGTCGGTGATGGTGAGCGGCCTGTCGAGCCAGTCGCTCGCGCCGCCGCCGCCCGCCGCGCGGCCCCAGAGCGGCGCGAAGGCCCCGGTGGTGCGCGCGCCGGTGCTGATGCCGGCAGCGGCCGTTCGCGCGCCCGAGGTCATGGCGCCGCTGCCGAAGGCGCTCGAGGGCAAACACCGGCCCGACGACAACCTGGTGACCGACCGCGGCACGAAGGCGAAGCGCACGAGCATGGCGGTGGTGCTGGTGCCGCTGCTCGCGTTCCTCGCGCTCGCGTCGTTCGTCGGCTACTCCATCTGGAAAGAGCAGTACGAGACGGAGCTCGACGACGAGCCCTCGGGCGGCGGTGGCATGAAGGTGAAGGCGCTGAAAGACCGCCCCGAGTTCGACGACGACATCGCCGTCGACCCGGCGGCGGCGGTGAAGGTCGAGCCCGTGCCTGCGCCTCTGCCGGCACCTGCACCTGCGCCTGCGCCCGAGGCGGTGGTGGAAGATGCGCTCCCCGACAAGCTGCCGGCGCCGGCGCCGCCACCGGCCGCGAAGGGCAAGCCGCTGCCGAAGACGCGCGCGGGGAAAGAGCTCGCGCGGGTGCGTGTGTTGTTCGACAAGGCAGAGCGCAGTCACGTGCTCGAAGAGAAGCAAGAGAACGCGCTGCGGCTGAAGCTCGAGGTGCTTGAGCACAGGGTGTACGAGCTGAAGCCGGCCCAGGAGGCGAAGTTCTTGAGTGAGCTGCAAGAGCTTCGCGTGACGCTCGAGAAGGCGCGCTGAACTTCGCAGCGTGCCGTGAGCGACCCGGCCACCGAAGCGTTCCGCCTGGAGGCGACAGCCGTTGTGGACGGGACGCGAACTGGACGTGAGCGGCCCGGCCACCGAAGTGGAACGCGAAGCGTTCCGCCTAGAGGCGACAGCCGTTGTGGACGGGACGCGAACTGGCATAGAGCGTTTTCCGGATGGCGTCGGAGAAGAAGCGCATCCCGCTGGTGTTCGTGCTGCTGCCGTTGGTGGCGGTGCTCGGCGTCGTGGGGGTGATCGGCTTCAACCTCTACCGTGACTACCTGAAGAGCGAGGCTGAAGAGGAAGAGGTGCAGAAGCTGCTCGCCGCCGCCGAGCAAGAGAAGGTGCGCAAGGCGAAGGAGCAGGTCGCCGCGCAGCAGCCGAAAGAAGTGCCGACCGACGAAGACGAGCTCGGCAACCTGCCCGGTCAGAAGCGCAAGCCGAAGCCGGCCGCGCCGGTGAACCAGACGCCGGTGGCGAAGGCGTACTCGGGGTTTCGCGCGGCGTACGAGAAGCTCGAGAACGCGAACGAAAACGCAGCGAGAAAGTTTCGCGCGAAGAAGCTGCAGCTCGACGACCAGTACAACGACGGCAAGCCGAAGAACGAGTCGAAGTTCATCGCCGACTGCGACGCGTCGCGCGGGCAGATTCTCGAGCTGCTCCGGAACCCCGAGAACCAGTGAGCGCGCTGCGGTTCGACGGCGCGAGCAGTGCCGTCGTGCATGACGTCTCGTTCACCGTCGCGCCCGGCCAGCTCTGGGCGCTGCTCGGCCCGAACGGCGCAGGCAAGTCGACGCTGCTCAAGGTCGGGCTCGGTGTGCTGCCGTGCTCGAGCGGCCGCGTGCTGCTCGGCGACGTCGACACGAAGACGCTCTCGCGCCGAGAGCTCGCGAGGCACCTCGCGTGGGTGCCGCAGAGCCCCGCCGAAGACACGGGCTTCACGGCGCTCGAGCTGGTGCTGATGGGCCGCGCGCCGCACCTCGGCACGCTCGGGCTGCCGTCGAAGGGTGACGCAGACCACGCGCTGAAGCTGCTCGCCGAGGTCGGCCTCGAGGCCCTCGCGTCGCGCCGGCTCGACGAGATGTCGGGCGGCGAGCGCAGGCTCTGCTACCTGGCGCGCGCGAAGCTGCAGGGCGCGAGGCTGCTCTTGTTCGACGAGCCGACGGCGTTTCTCGACGTGAAGAACCAGGTCGAGTGTCTGAAGAGCCTGCAGGTGATGACCCAGGCCGGCGTCGGCGCGCTCGTGGTGCTGCACGACGTGAACCTCGCCGTGCAGTGGGCGACGCACGCGGCGCTGCTGAAGCAGGGGCGGCTGCTCGCGGCCGGGCCGGTCGGCGAGGTGCTGAAGGCCGAGGCGTTGAGCACGCTGTACGGCGTGAACGTCGTCGACGCCGGAGCCGGCCTCTTCACCGCACGGAGCGCGACGTGAGGGCCGCGGTCGCCGTCGCCGTCTCGCTCGGCGTGCACGCAGCGCTTCTGCTCGGCGCCACGCTCGCACCCGAGCGGCCGAAGGTGCTCCCCGCCATCGACGTGACGCCGGTCGAGGTGTTCGAGGCGCCGGCGCCGGTGCTGCCTGCAGCTGCGCCGCAAGCACCCGCCCCAGCCCCTGCGCCGAGACCGGCAGCCGCCAGGCGCACCGTGAACGTGAAGGTGAACGTCACGGGCGCGGCCGTCGAAGACGTCAGCGTGAACGTCGATGTGGTCGTCGATGGCGCGGGCGAAGCGCCTGCGGTGGTCGCAGAGGTCTCGGCGCCTGCAGCTCCGGCTCCACCGCCAGCTCCAGCGGCGCGCACGTTCGACGTCACCGCGCTGCATGCGCAGCTCGCCGAGTCGGCGCGGCGCTGCTACCCGGCGGCAGCGCGCCGGTTCCGCCTCACCGGCGACGCCACCATCGACTTCTGCCTCGACGCGGGCGGCAGCTTGAAGTCGACGTCGCTCGCGCGCTCGAGCGGGCACGAGCTGCTCGACGCTGCCGCGCGCGACTGCGTCATCGCGGGGGCGCTGCCGTTTCCCGCCGATGCGTCGGGCGGCTGCTTCAGCGTGCCGATACGGTTCCGCTAGCCCCACCCGAAAAAACGAGAGTCGGGGTGAGGGGGACCGTGGGCGCGCCTTGCTTGCCCGACCCTCACCCCGACCCCTTACTGCCGCACTCCATACCAGTTGCTCTTCGGAAACGCGCCGAGGTCGCCGCTCGTGATGCCGTTCGTCATGTCGCCTCGCGCGCTGCCCCGCGCCGACACCGGAGTCGCCCGCCCGAAGCCGTCGGCTTTGCCGTCGAGGTCGTCGTCGTAGATGGTGCCCTTCTGCTCCGAGATGCGAATGCCGCCGAGCCCCGAGTCGAGCTCGAACTGGTCGGCCAGCTGCTGCGCGGCCGTGCGGCACAAGAGGTAGTTGCCCGGGCTCGTTATCTGAATCTGCGAGCACAGCAGCAGGTCGAGCAGCTCGCCCACGTCATGCGCCTGGTTGTTCGAGCCCGCGCTGATGGCGACGTTGATGAGGTTCACGAGCAGCTTGTTCACGTCGAACTCGACGCGCCGCGGCCCCAGGTTGACCTCGCTGAACGACCGCGTGCCGCCGAACGCGCGCACCGTCACCGTCAGCTGGCCGTTCGTGCCGAGCATCGCGCCGTTCATCACGTTGTACTGGGTGCCGTTGTAGTTGAGCCACATCTCGCTCCACGTCTCGGTGGCGCTGAGCGCGCCGCCCTGCGCCTCGGCGAGCTGCATCACGCCCTTCGCGCGCACCGGCGTGTCGCCGAAGCGGAACATGCCGGCGAGCACGTTGATGAGCTGCCCCACCCACGGCGGCGCCATGATGTTCGCGGCCACGAGCTGAATGGCGAAGCAGATGAGCTGGCCCTGCACCGACGTCTGCGAGCACGCCGTGCTCTGGCCGTTCAGCGCCGCGCCGAGCACGTCGAGCAGCTTCGCGATGTTCATCGCCTTGTTCGAGAACTCGTGAACGTCGAGCTCGTATTCGGTGCGGTACGTGCCCGTCACCGTCACGCCGCCGGGCGGCATCATCGTCATCATGCACGATGGGTCGAGGCACGGCGCCGTCACGCACACGCCCATCTGACAGATGGTGCCGGCGCCGCAGGTGACGGTGCACGGGCGGTCGCACGTGTTCATGCCCGGCCGGCACGCCTGCGACGTCAGCTCGCCGCCGCCGATGTTCGTGCACGCCTCGCCGTTCGGGCAGTCGCAGTCGCTGCTGCACCAGCCCGGCGGGTTCATCGGCTGCGTCGGGTTGGTCGGGTTCGTCGGGTTGGTGGGCTGCGTCGGCTGATTCGGCTGATTCGGCTTCGGGTCGTCGGGGCTCGAGACGAGCACGCCGCCGCCGCAGTCACACGCGGCGGCCGTGGCGAGAACGAGGCTGATCAGCAGAGGGCGAACCACAAACCTTCGGACAGCAAGGTTTGCGCCACTTCGCCCGTCAGTTGCCGCCTTCAGTCGGCCCGCCCACCTGCGCGTCAGGCCCGTAAATCGGCCTTGCAGCCCTCTGCTGCGCTTGGAGCGCAACCCACTCGTGCACCGCCTGAAACAGGGCCGCACGCAC
Source organism: Myxococcaceae bacterium (assembly GCA_016793725.1). GTDB lineage: Bacteria > Myxococcota > Myxococcia > Myxococcales > Myxococcaceae > Xiheicaenimonas > Xiheicaenimonas phototrophica. The sequence goes on from JAEUJP010000570.1 coordinate 13,598, forward strand.
ATCGCGGCCCGCGAGGGCGTCGAGCGCGGCGCGGTGCGTCTGCTCGAGCAGCTCGGGCGGAGCGCCCGCGGCCGAGAGCGCCCACGAGAGCCGTGAGAAGGTGGCGAGGTCGACCATGGAGCGGAAGCCTAGCGTGATAGGAAAACGGTGTGGTCGAGGCCGACGACAGCGCATGGCCCATCGTCACGGTGAAGTGGCTGGGCACCCTCACCGACGACGACGTCATCGCGGTGTTCGCGTGCATCGACGCGTGCCTCGCGCCGTGACGGCTCGAGGCGGGGTCACCAACCGCAGCCCGGCACCATCATGATTCCGCGGGCCGACGGCACGTTGTTCCCCGTCGCGCGTCGTCAGGCACCCGAGCCCTCGACGCCGCGCGAGACCCCGGGTGACGCCGCGACCTACCTCGAGCTCGGCTCGTCGACGTGCGTCGAACGCTCGCTCGTCGAAGAGCAGCAGCGGCGCATCGCGGCAGGTGGGCCCCCGCTGGCCGGTGCCGCGAGCGACACGCCAACGGCGGCGACTGCCACGTGCGCGTTCGCTCCTCCTGCCGCAGCGGTGCGCCGTAGGCCCTGGGCTCAGAGCGCCCAGCTCCAGCCCACGAGCACCGGCGCCGGCGGCAGCCTCGATGCGACCGGCGGCGGAGGCGGCGGCGCCGCGCGCAGCTCCTCGACCTCGGCGTCGACCACCGCGTCTTCGGCCCGCACCTGCAGCAACCTCCACGTCGCGATGCCCGCCAGCGCCACCGACACGAACGTGCCGACCACCCCGATGCCCAGCGCGAGCTCACCGCGCTGCTGCCCGCCGATGAAGCCCGTCGCGATCGCGATGCCGCCGGCCGTCGAGAACAGCGCGATGACGCTGCCCTTGTTCGGCCTTCGACGCTCGAGGCGATGAAGCGCCTCGGCCACGCTCGGGTCGAGCTGCTGCTCGCGCGCCTCGGCTTCGCGCTCTGCCGCTTCTTCTCGCACGTTCAGCTCGGCCTCGAGCTCGGCGATGCGCTCGTCGTGCTCGACGTTCAGGCTGCGCACCAGCGTCGTGCCGACGAGCCCCGCAACGAACGCGACGATGCCTGCGGCGATGCTCGCCTGCCCCCACGGCAACGGGCCCTGCCACGGCGAGAAGATGCTGAAGCCCGAGAAGAGCCCGACCACGACCGCGACCGGCCCGGTCGCCAGCAACGGTATCGTCGCGCCGTACCAGCCCGTCGACCGCGCCTTCACGTGCACATCGCGCTCGCGCACGAGCTCGTCGGTCGTCGGCGACGCATGGAGCAGCAGCAGCAGCGCGAGGGTGGTCATGGCGCGACGAAGTACGCGGCTTCGCCGTCTGCCGAATGTGCCGAAAGTCATACCGACTCTGTGTGAGTTTGGTGTCGTCCCAACAGCACCAGACTCACACAGAGGTTTTCATCACCGCGCCGCCGCCTCGTGCGCCGACAGCCGGCACGCCTCGAGCGCCGTGCCGTACCCC
>JAEUJP010000622.1 GCA_016793725.1 Myxococcaceae bacterium
GGTCGATGATCGAGTTCATCGCGCCCGAGATGCAGGCCGAGGCGATCGCGATCGCCAAGGCGCGGCTCGCGGGCTCCGTCGGCGGTGGCCGCGTCGAGAGCATCTTCCTACGACCCGACGGCACGCGCGTACCGGTCGCCGCGGTCGCGTCGAACATCGACGTCGACGGCGTGCGCGGCGCCGTGACCTTCGTGTGGGACATCAGCGCCCGCGTCGAGGCCGAGAAGGGCCGGCTCGCCGAGGCCCAGCGGCTCACGCGCGTCTTCCAGTCGGCGCCGCACGGCATCGCCATCACGCGCCACGGCAAAATTCTGCAGGTGAACAAGGCGGGCGCTTGCATGCTCGGCTTCGACGACCCGCAGAAGCTCGCCGGCCTGTCGCTCACCGAGCTGATGTTGCCCGAAGAGGTGCCGATGCTCGTGCGCCGGCTGAAAGCGGCGGCAGAGGGCCAGCCCCAGACACCGCAGGTGTACCGGGTGCACCGCAAAGACGGCACGGTCATCAGCGCCGAGGTCACCTCGATACCCTTCGAGCACGAGGGCAAGCCGGCGGTGCTCGCGTTCGTGCGCGACGTGACCGATGCGCTGAAGCTGCAAGAGCAGATGGCGCGCGCCGAGCGGCTGGCGGCCCTCTCGACGCTCGCGGGTGGGCTGGCGCACGAGGTGAACAACCCGCTCACGGCGGCGATGCTGCAGCTCGACGTGCTCGAGCAGCAGCTCACGAACGTGCTGGGCGTGCTGCCGCCCATCGCGATCGACCGCATCGCCGAGCTGCGCAAGACGCACGAGCGCATCGCCGAGGTGATGCGCGACTTCGCGCAGTTCGCGCGCAGCGGCGACGAGAAGCGTGAGCGCGTCGACCTGAAGGTGGTGCTGACGGCGGCCGAGCGCATGCTGGCGCCGATGCTCGGCAAGCGCGGGTCGTACACGAGCCACATCGGCGAGCTGCCGCCGGTCGAGGCCGACGCGAGCCGCATCGAGCAGGTGTTCGTGAACCTGCTCTTGAATGCGCTGCAGGCGCTGCCCGAAGGTCGCGAGGGCAACACCATCGAGCTGCGCGGGGCGACGCTGCCCGACGGGCGCGCGTGCATCGAGATCAAAGACAACGGCGTCGGCATCACGACCGAAAACCTGCGCCGCATCTTCGACCCGTTCTTCACGACGAAGCCGGTGGGCGTGGGCACGGGCCTGGGCCTCACGGTGTGCCACAACATCGTGTCGAGCTACGGCGGGGCGATCGAGGTCGACAGCGTGACGGGTCACGGCTGCACGATGCGGGTGCTGCTGCCGGCCGCGCAGGCGCTGACGCCGGCGCCGCTCACGAAGCCGCGCACGAAGGTGATGATCGTCGACGACGAGCCGCACCTCGCGAACACGCTGCGCATGCTGCTCGAAGACCGCCACGAGGTGACGGCGACGACGCAGAGCGAGCAGGCGGTGCGGCTGCTGGTCGAGGGGGCTCTGGTCGACGTGGTGGTGTGCGACCTGATGATGCCCGAGCCGAACGGCATGGAGGTCTTTCGCCGCGTCACCGAGCGGCGCCCCGAGCTGAAGGCGCGCTTCATCTTCATGACCGGCGGCACGTACACCGGCGCGACCGAGCGGTTCATCGCCGCGAACGAGTCACCGCTGGTGCTGAAGCCGTTCGACCCGAACGACGTCGAGAAGCTCATCGCGCGCGTCGCGGGGGGCGGGGCTGGCAGCTCGCCGCAGTGAAGTTGAGGGCTCACCCTGAGCCGAGCGGTCGCGAAGCGAGCAGTCGGTCGGCCCCGTGTGGCGTGCGTCAACGCCGCGTGACGCGCAGCTCGGCGAGGTACTCGTAGCCCTGGCCGTTCGTCGAGTGCCACAGCCGCACGCGCGACAGGCCGCTCGGCAGATCGCAGCGCCAGTGCGCCTTCGTCTCGCTGTTGAAGCCACAGTCGGTATTCGCGTCGCCGTACGTGAGCCAGAGCTTCGCGCCGCTCGGGTTCTCGAGCTCGACGTCGAGCGGGCCGTCGACCTCGACGGTCGAGCGCTCGGGCGTGACGAGCGTGAGCCCCACGCGTGACATGCCCGGGCCGACGAGCGGCTGCCGCAAGAAGTCGCCGCGGCTGAGCGGCGTCGAGAGCATCTGCCAGCGCTTTTCCCACGGCAGGTGGTCGAACACGGCGACCGAGGGGGGAATGAAGAGATAGTCGGTGCGGTACTCGTCGACGCCGGTCGGGTCGTCCCACGTCGCGTCGACGAGGTACCACTTGCCGCGCACCTGAACCGCGTTCCACGCGTGGGGCGACGGGTTCGCCGAGCCGTCGTCGTCGCGCACGTCGCCGACCAGGTAGACGATGTCGTCGCCCGTCACCTTGCCGAGGGCGACCATCAGCCGCGCGTAGCCCTCACACACCGCCTTGCGCGCGCCGAACACGTGCACTGCGTCTTGCGGCGGCCGCACCGCGCCGGGCTTGATGGCGTCTTCGTCGTAGCGCAGCCGGGTGACGACCCAGTCGTGCAGGCCCTTCACGCGCGCAAAAGGCTCGGGCTCTTCGCGCTTGAAGAACTCGCCGACCGTCTGAAGGTCGGCCTCGTCGGCGGCGGTGATGCGCGCGAGGCTCTTCAGGGGCGCGCGCTTCCACGGCCAGCGGGTGTCGCCGACGGCGAACGTCGAGCCCTCGAGCCACTCGGGTGTCGGGTCGGGCTGCGGCTCGGTGTCGCGCAGGCGCGAGCGCTCGCGGCCGTCCCACGCCGAGGTGCCCGAGATCCACCTGCGCGCCGTCGGCATCTCGAGCCCCGTCGACTCTTCGACGGGCTGCACGCTCGACGGCACCGGCTGCAGGTCGCCCTCTTTCACGTACGGGTTCTGGTTCGACAGCTCGTACAGCCACTCGAGGCCGGTCGCGGCGGCGTGCAGGTCTCTTCGCATCGCCTCGGCCCACGGCTCGGCGTTGCCCTCGAGAAACCAGTCACCGCGCATCGCGAGCGCGGGGAAGGCCTGCTTCGGGAACCACACCACCAGCACCGCGAGAAAGACGACGTTGAGAAACAGCGTGCGCAGCACGATGCGCCCGAGCGCCGTGAAGCTGCGCTTCGGAGCCGCGCCGAACTGCCTCTTGCGCTTCACGCCTTCGTTGAAGGCCCTGGTGGCGCGCAGCTCCCACCAGACGGGCAGCACGGGGAACAGGAGCGCGCCGGCGACCAGGGCGAGCTCGGTGGGGCCGCCGCTGTACGAGACGAGCGACGACGCCAGCCAGACGCCGAGCACCGGCGTCAGCACCGAGATCGTCAGATAGAGCAGACCCCCGAGGAGCTTCATCGCCGTTGCACTCCTCTCATGACGACGGGGTCATGAGAAGGCAACGTCGGCCGGCGGTCAGCGGTGACGCGTCACCCGACTGGAAGTATGAGGCCTCGAGCGTGCTGACCCTCTTGCTGCCCGCGCTGCTCTCGGCCGCTGCGCCCTCGAAGCCCGTGGTGTCGGTGCTGTACTTCGAGAACCGCACGACCGACGCGTCGCTGCAGGTGCTGCAGAAGGGCATGGCCGAGATGATCATCACCGACCTGGTGGCGTGGGACGGGGTGACGGTCGTCGAGCGAAGCCGCCTCGACGCAGTGCTCGGTGAGCTGAAGCTGCAGCAGACGAAGGCGTTCGACCCGGGCACGGCGGTGAAGGTCGGCAAGCTCATCGGCGCGCAGTACGCCATCACCGGCTCGCTGTTCTTGCAGGGCGAGCAGCTGCGCATCGACGCGGCGGTGGTGAACATCGAGCGCGGCGAGACGGTGGCATCGGCGAGCGCGGCGGGCTCGAAAGACACCGTCTTCGACCTCGAGCAGAAGCTGGTCGACCAGCTCGTCACCGCCATCGACGTGAAGCTGAAGGGCGGCTCGGCGCGCTCGAAGGCGAAGGTGCCGAGCTTCGACGCGCTGGTGGCGTACTCGAAGGCGATCGACCTGTCTGACCAGGGCAGACACGACGAGGCGTCGAAGGCGATGGCGGCGCTGGTGTCGAAGTCGCCGACGTTCGTGATGGCGCGCGAGAAGAAGGTGGCGCTGCTCGAGAAGCTGAAAGAGTACGAAGAGCGCAAGAAAGACCTCGTGAGCGCGGCGGTGCTCGAGGTCGGCAAGCGGGCCGACGACGAGCTGAAGAAGCCGTTCGCGTCGAAGAGCGTGCAGGGCAAGCAGACGCACCTCTTGTGGCGGCAGCTGAAGGCGCGCTTCTTGATGCGGGTGCTGAAGCAGAGCCTGGTGAACCACAAGCGCAGCGTGCGCATCATCAGGCCCGGCGAAGAGGCGCGGGCGCTGAGCGTGATGCAGCAGTGGCTCGAGAACCAGCGCGGCTACCTGGCCGAGCTGAAGCAGGTGCTGAAGTCGGTGAGGTCGCCTGACGCCGATCTGAACAAGCTGGGCCTGTTCGAGCTGGTGCGCGACTCGGGGCTCGACCCCGACAACCGCATCAGCTTCGACGTGGAGTGGGACACGCGCCGCATGAACGCGTTCATCGTGATGGGCCGGGCGAACGACGGCGACAGCTTCGACGTGGCGCCGCCGCTCGGCGCGCTCGACCCGAAGCTGCTCGAGCGCACGCTCGACGACGACGCAAAAGAGCAGCTGCGGCTCGAGGCGGCGATGCAGAAGGCGAAGCCGAGCGACCGTCGCGGGGAAGAGATCGACTTCGTGCAGGGGCTCGAGGCCCGCGGCGAGCTGCTGCTGTTCTTGCGGCGCGACGAAGAGGCGGCGCAGGCGTACCAGCACATTCTCGACGTGCTGCCGACGCACGACCGGGCGAAGTATGCAGAGGGGAAGATACAGACCATCATCGGGGGCAAGCACGACTCCGACCGGGGGAGGCGCGAGCAGGTCGAGAAGGCGCTGAAGGGTGAATGCGACGACTTCTATGCCGACCCCGAGCTCGAGTACCGGCTGCGGCGCGCAGGGCTCGCCGGCGTCGAGGCGCTCGTGAAGGAGCTCGAGGCGGCCTGCCTGGGCCGGCCGGGCCTCGCGAGCGCGTGGAGCCGCTTCTACCGCTCGGCCGCGCAGACGTTCGCCGAGGCCGACGACTGCGCGCGCGCGCGCCGCCACTACCTGAAGAGCTACACGTTCGGGTCAGACGGCAACCGCAGCTTCATGCACGTGCCGAAGCTCGAGACGTGGTGCAACCACGGGTTCGACGAGAGCACCTTCCCCACGAAGGTGCGGGTGTACGCGCTGGCGAAGCGCGACAGCTACGACCACGAGGTGCCGAAGCTGTCGGATGCAGTCGAAGAGCTGTTCACCTACGAGCTGATGGCGCGCGGCGTGGCCGTCGAGTCGAAGGGCTCGTCTTCGGGCCACACCGACTACTTCGGCGTGCAGATGTTGTGGGTGGGCCCCGAGCTGGAGCTCGGCGTCGAGGTCGAGCGCGTCGAGCAGGTGGGCAATGCGAACCGGTACGAGCACGAGGTCATCTCGACGATGGCGTCGAAGGGCGGGCGCCTCTCGCTCGAAGCGCTGCTGAAGCCGTTCATGGCCGAGGTGAAGCCGGGCGACGAGCTGCCGCCGTTCAAGCCGTCGAGCGAGCTGACGGTCGCGACGATTCTCGACTACTCGGAGGCGCTGAAGCTGTTTCAGGCCCGCAAGTGGGAGGAGGCGAAGGCCGCGTTCGAAGCGCTGGTGGCGCGGGAGCCTCAGCTCACGAGCGCGAAGTGGCGGGCGAAGATGGCGGCGGAGCAGCTGGCGAAGAAGAAGTAGAAAAAAGGGGACAGGCTACTTTTCTGCGCAGCGTCGACGAGGCCGATGAAAGGCAGCGGACCTCTGCGATTTCGTTCACGAGGTTGCGCAGAAAAGTAGCCTGTCCCCCTTTTTCTACTCCAGGCGTTCGAGCACGAGCGGTCTGGGCGCTGGGCGCTCTGCGCCGATGCGGTACGCGGCGGCCACGCGCGCCTTCACGGCGTCGAGCTTCGCGGCGTCGTTGTAGTGCACGGTGACGAGCGGCTCACCGGGCGCGACCGCGTCGCCCACCTTCTTCTCGAGCACGAAGCCGACGGCCGGGTCGATGACGCTGTCGGTGCGCTCGCGGCCTGCGCCCAGCGCCATCGCCGCGAGCCCCACCGCCTCTGAGTCGATGCCCTGCACGAAGCCCGACGTGCTCACCGCCACCACCGCCGTGTGCTTCGCGCGCGGCAGCTTCGTCAGGTCTGCGATCGCCGACGGGTCGCCCCCCTGCGCCTTCACCAGCTCGTGCAGCTTCTTCTCGGCAGAGCCGTCTTTGATGGCTGCGAACAGCGCGTGCCGCGCCTCTTTCGCGTCTTTGGCCCGACCTGCGAGCACCAGCATCTCGGCCGTCAGCGCGAGCGTCACCTCGGTGTAGTCGGCCGGCGCGTTGCCGCGCAGCATCTCGACGGCCTCGATCACCTCGAGCGCGTTGCCGACGGTGCGGCCGAGGGGCTGCTCCATGTCGGTGAGCAGCGCGACGACCTTCTTGCCCATCTCGCGGCCGATCGAGATCATGGTGCGCGCGAGCGTGCGCGCGTCTTCGACCTCCTTCATGAACGCGCCGCTGCCGACCTTCACGTCGAGCACGAGCGCGTCGATGCCCTCGGCGAGCTTCTTGCTCATGATGCTCGACGCGATGAGCGGTATGCAGTCGACCGTCGCGGTCACGTCGCGCAGCGCGTAGAGCTTCTTGTCGGCCGGAGCGAGCGTCGCCGTCTGCCCGATGAGGCACGCGCCGACCTCGCGCACGAGGCGCCGGTACTCGCTCACCGGCAGGTCGACCTTGAACCCGGGAATCGACTCGAGCTTGTCGAGCGTGCCGCCGGTGTGACCGAGGCCGCGCCCGCTGATCATCGGCACCGGCACGCCGCACGCGGCGGCGAGCGGCGCGAGCGACAGCGAAACCTTGTCACCGACGCCCCCCGTCGAGTGTTTGTCGACCTTCACGCCGGGCGTGTCAGACAGGTCGAGCACCTCGCCCGAGAACAACATCGCCTTCGCCCAGGCGCCGAGCTCGGCGTCGTCGAGGCCCTTGAAGAAGACGGCCATGAGCATGGCGCTCATCTGGTAGTCGGGCACCGAGCCCTTCGTGTAACCGTCGATGAACGCCGCGATGTCTGGGCCTTGCAGCTTCTGACCGTCGCGCTTCGCCTTGATGAGCTCGTAAGGGCGCACTTTGGCGTCTCACCGTAGTTCAAGCCTGGGCTATGTCGAGCCCATGGTCCGCTCATTCGTGCTGTGCCTGGTGGTGGTGGTCGCAGGCTGCAAGAAGCCCGAAGAGAAGCAGCAGCACCCCAAGCACGGCGACAAGGCGGCGCCGAAGTCGATTCAGGTGGGCCTGGTGACCGACCTCGGCGGGCGCGGCGACCAGTCGTTCAACGACGCGGCCCTGCGCGGGCTCGAGCTGTGGGCGTCGGGGCAGAAGCTGCTGAACGGCAACTACGTCGACGCCGAGCCGCGCGAGCTCGACGCGTCGATACCCGCCGACCTGAAGAGCGTCGTGCAGAAGCTGCCGGTGAAGCCGCTGGTGCTGCAGAGCAAGGCGCAAGAAGACTACCAACCGAACCTGCAGCTGCTGGTCGACAAGGGCTGCGACCTGACGGTGGGCGTGGGCTTCATGCTCGAGAACGCGGTCGAGGCGGCGGCGAACGAGAACCCGAAGGCGCACTTTCTGCTCATCGACAGCCCGGTGATGGACGCGAACGGCAGCCCCATCTCTCTGCCGAACGTGCGCACGATGGTGTTTCGTGAAGAAGAGGGCAGCTTTCTGGTCGGCGCGCTGGCCGGCATGCTCGCGAAGCAGAAGCTCGGGTTCGTCGGCGGCATG
>JAEUJP010000683.1 GCA_016793725.1 Myxococcaceae bacterium
AGGGTAACCCCCCGAAACGCCGCAACTTTCGAGTGTGAACGGGGATAATCAGTCGGCAGTAGGCAGATTGAGCAGGGAGTTTGAACGATGCCCCCGACAAAGCGCCCTCAACGTCGCCCCGACGAGGCGGCGTTTCGCGATGAAGAGATTCTGCGCGCGGATGACCCGCGTCCACAGCGCGTGACCCAATACCCCGTGAAACGGTCTCCTCGTAAATCTGCCGAAGAAGCGATTCCCACCGGGGTGTTCGACACCGAGAAGCACGACGAAGAGCTGCGGGCGAGCTACGGCGCCGACGCCGAGCTCGGGTACAAGCCCGTCTTCCTCTACGTCGAGCGCGGCCCCGGCCAGGGTCAGCTGGTGCAGGTGCGGCAGGGCCAGCTGGTCATCGGCCGTGCGTCGGTCAGCGAGCTGCGGCTGCAGCACCCGTCGATCTCGCGGCGCCACGCGATGGTGACGCGCGTGGCCGAGCAGTTCTACGTGAAAGATCTCGGGTCGCAGAACGGCTCGTTCGTGAACAAGCAGCGCATCGCGACCGAGATCGAGATCTTCCCCGGCGACACGATCGCGATGGGCAACGCGGTGCTGAAGCTGCGCGGGCCGCTGCAGAAGGGCGAAGGCGCGCCTGCGCCGGCGAAGCCCGTCAAGCAAGCGAAGAACAAGACGCCGCTGAAGACGTCGGTGATGCAGCGGCCGAAGACGTCGAGCGCGGTGAAGGTGGCGATCTTCGCGGGCGCGGTGGGCTTCGGCCTCGCGGCGGTGCTGGCGATCGCGCTGCTCAAGCTGCCGTCGACGCCGTCGAAGACGGGCGCGGCGGCGAAGGCGAAGGTGGTCGAGAAGACCGACGACGTGGTCGTGGCGATCGACGAGGCCAAGACGCGCGTCATCGACGAGGCGATCAAGAAGAAGATGGCCGAGTCGAAGAGCGCGGCGCCCGCGCCCGCGAACGACGACTCGAACACGTCGGCGAAGGTCGATGCGCCGATTCCCGGGCAGACGCAGCAGGCGGCCGCTCCGGCCCCCGTTGAGAAGAAGGTGGCGTCGGCGGGCACGGGCTCGTCGCCGGCTCCGTCGTCGTCGGGCGGCTCGAAGCGGTCGCAGATTCTGGCGCCGTACGAGAAGGGCGACCCCGACGCGGCGCTCGACCTCGCGAAGCAGGCGGGCGACAAAGATCTCACCGACAAGCTGTCGCGCTTCATCAAGGCGTACGAGACGGCGAACGAGGCGTACGTCGCAGGTCAGGGTGGCCCGGCGATCAAACAGTTCGAGATCGCGCTGAAGCTCGACGAGCAGCTGTCGGGCGGCTGGTCGAAGAAGGGCGCCGAAATTCGGAAGCAGCTGTCGAAGCTGTACACGATGGTGGGGCTCATTCACGTGAAGAACGGCAGCGACGACGACGCGAAGACGGCGTTCGCCGCGGCGGTGAAGTTCGACTCGACGAACGACCAGGCGAAGGCGCAGCTGCAGATTCTCGGCGGCCCGGCAAAAGACGACGACGACGACGAGAAGCCTGCTGCGGCGCCGAAGAAGGCGTCGTCGAAGGCAGCGGCTGACGACGCGTTCGGCGACGAAGACGAGAAGCCGGCGGCAAAGAAGGCGGCTCCGGCGCCGAAGAAGGCTGCGCCGGCGAAGTCGAGGTCGCAGGCGATCGACGACGCGTTCGGCGACTGAAGCTCGACGAGCTGCTGCGTGAGCGGCACACGTCACCGAACGGCGTGCGGCTCATCGGCGAGTCGCCTCGAAGCACCAGCAGCTCGGCGGCTCGCGAGCGGCGCACGAACCCGGTGTGCTCGCGCAGCGCCACGCGGCAGGTGGCTGTCTGCTGACGGCGCGCGCTCGGCCAGCAGGCGGTGAGCGCACGCCCCGAACGACGTCGACAGTGCGGGCGCCTGAAGCCGCAGAGTGGCGGGCCCGCTACCGGGCGGCTGACTTCGCGCGCATCGCGAGCAGGCCACGCGCGAGCAGCCAGGCCATGATGCCCGGGTATGGGTCGAGCAGTGTCGTGTTGAAGTCGACGGTGAAGTCGCCGCCGGGGCGCACGCTCTCGAGCAGCACCCACTTCACCCTCACCTCGCCGAAGCCGTCGAGCTTCGCGAAGGCGTCGCTGTACTTCTCGGCGGCCTGATCGCGCGCGAGCAGGCGGCCGCGCACGGTGAACGGCTGCTGGTTTGGAGGGGGCGGCTTCGAGCCGGGCGACCACTCTTCGCCCTTCACGGCCTTGCGCCAGATCATCACGGGCGTGTCGCGCACGCCGACGGCGACGATCGTCATGTTGCCGTCGACGCCGAACGCGCCGCGCGACGTGGGTATGCCGTGCAGCTCGACGTACGCGTTGTGCTGCGCGAGCTGAAACCGATAGTCACCCTCGGCGCCGAGCTGCACCGGGTCGCGCGACGAAAAGTAGTAGGCAGAGTCTTCGCGCAGCTGAAACAGCACCCCCAAGCTGACGATGAGGGCGCCGGCGGCCACGAGCGGAGTGACGCCGAGCGGGGCCGGCTTCGCGAGGCGCGCCTCGAGCTCGGCGATGTACTCGTTTCGCTCGGCTTCAGACGGCGGCTCGCCCACGGCGTGCTTCTACAACGAAAAAGCCCCGGGGCTCTGCTCGAGCGCCGGGGCTTGTCGTTGAAGCGCGGTGCGCTTCTTCAGGCGTAGTTGAAGATCTTCTTCAGGTCGGCCTCGATGTCTTCTTCGCTGCACTCTTTCGCGAGCGAGAGCTCTTTGATGAGCAGCGAGCGCGCGGTGTCGAGCATCTTGCGCTCGCCGAACGAGAGATCTTTGTCGCCCTTGAGCAGGTAGAGGTCACGGAGCACTTCGGCGATCTCGAAGACGCTGCCCGTCTTGATCTTCTCCATGTACTCCCGGTAGCGCCGGTTCCACGTGGTGGAGTCGACCGAGATGTCCTTCTCTTTGAGGATCGCGTAGACCTGCTTCACGTCTTCTTCGCTGATGATCTCGCGGAGGCCGACCGAGCCGACTTTGTTGATCGGGATCATGATTCGCATCCCGTTCTCCAAGATGCGCAGCACGTAGAAGCTCTGCCGCTGACCGGCGACCTCCGTGTGCTCGATGCCCATCACTTCGCCCACGCCTTGCCCCGGGTAAACCGCCTTGTCTCCGGTCTTGAAGCTCGTCTGCACGTACTGCCTCCTTGATGAACTGCTCTGCGGGCCTGCTACTTTATACCACATCTTTGAGTTGACTACCAGCGCACACACCCGCTACGCTGTTGACGGTTCGTGGTCTCGGCGTTGGTGCCCACGTGTTGCCAGCCGCAACGAACCACTTCGATCAAAAGACTCTGAATTTATTTGGGTTGTTCACTCGCCCTGCGCTGCTTCCGTTTGTACTCCTGGCTGCCGGCGCAGCGATAGGTGCCCCAACGGGGCCGCTTCCTTTCATATTCCTCGCTGCAGCCTTCGTGCTGGCGGGCCTGGCGCTCGGGCTTTCAAACAGATGGCTGAGTGTTCCGCTGCTCGGCCTGGGGTGGTTCGCGACGGGAGTGTCACTGTCGACGCTCCATGCGAGGTCAGAAGTTCCCGCGGTCGCGAACGGCTCACATGATCTCGAAGGTGAGGTCGAGGCGGTCGACGTACGCGCAGGGCGCACGCGGCTCGAGCTCGCGGTGGCTCGCGTCGACGGGGCGCCCGTGCGGGCGCGGGCGCGGCTCTACCCCGGCGGGGCCCTGCGACCACTGCTGCCGGGCCAGCGGGTGCGCGTGCGCTCGACGCTGAAGCCGCTCGACGGTCGCGCGAACCCGGGCGAAGCGAGCGCCTTCGAGCGTCACCAGCGGCGCGCGCTGATCTACAGCGGCAGCTTCGACCCGCGCGGGCTCCTGGTGCTGTCACCGCCCGCTGCTGCTGCGGTCGCGGTCGAGGCCCGGCGTCAGGGCCTGGCGAAGGCGGCAGAGCGGCTCGCGCCGAGCGCCGATGCGGCTCACCTGTACGTCGCGCTGGCGGCGGGCCTGCGGGCCGACCTCGGCGATGCGGTCGAAGACGAGTTCGCGCGCAGCGGCCTCGCGCACGTGCTGTCGGTGAGCGGCCTGCACGTCGCGGCGCTCGGCGTCGCGGCGCGCGCGCTGGTGCGGTGGCTGTGGGTGCTGCTGCCCGTGAGGCGGCTCAGGCGCCCCGACGCGCGCACGGCCGCCCTGCCCTTCGCGCTGGCGGCCGTCTGGGGTTACACGCTGTTCACGGGGTCGCAGGTGCCGGCGCTGCGGTCGGCGATCATGACGACGCTGCTGTTCGGCGCGGCCGCGCTGCTTCGGCGCAGCGACCCGCTCAACGCGCTGTGCTTCGCCGGGCTGGTGCTGCTCACCCTGCAGCCGTTCGCCGTCGCCGACCTGTCGGCCCAGCTGTCGGTGCTGTCGGCGGCGGCGCTGATTCTGCTGGCACCGCGGGTGCGCGACGCGCTGCCGGTGCCGCGGCCCGACCCTTCACGCGAGGCCGGCTGGCGGCTGTGGGTGGCGCGCGCGCGCGAGGCGGCGGTGGTGACGCTGTGCGCGAGCGTGGCGGTGGTCGTGACGACGGCGCCGCTGATCGCGTCGGCGTTCGAGCGGCTCTCGCTGATGGGGCTGGTGTCGAACGTCGTGTGCCTGCCGCTGTGCACGGGGGCGGCGGTGCTGGCCGCGACGGGGGCGGGGCTGTTCTGGGTGTCGGCCGTGCTGGCGACGCCGGTGGTGTGGCTGGGAGCGTGGTCATGCGAGCTGCTGTTGGTGTCGTCGCGGCTGTTCGCGGCGCTGCCGCTTTCGACGCTCTCTGTGACGGCGCCACCCCCCTGGGCGATCGCGGCGTGGCTCGCCGGGCTCGCCGGGCTCGGGGTGCTGCCGGGCCGCGGGCGCGCGCTGGGGGCCACAGCCATGGCGGCAGCGCTCGCGCTGTGGGTTGCGCCGAGGCTCGAGCCGCGCGCCGGGGTCGAGGTGACGTTTCTGGCGGTCGGGCACGGCGACGCGATCGTGGTGAGCTCGAACGGGCGGCACGCGCTCGTCGACGGCGGCGGCAGCCCGGGCGGGGCCGACACGGGCGCACGGTTCGTGCTGCCGTACTTCAAGCGGAGGCGGATCGAGTCGCTCGAGGTCGCGGCGTTGTCTCATGCGCACCCCGACCACGCGCTGGGCCTCTCGTCGGTGATGAAGGTGGTGCCGACGCGGCGGCTCTGGCTGCCGGCGGGCGTGGGGCGCGGGCCGCTGGTGAGCGCGCTGCTCGACGCGAAGCCGAGCGAAGTGACCGAGGTCGAGGCGGGCGCGTCGCCGTTCACGCTGGGCGAGGCGCGCATCACGGTGTTGGGGCCGCCGCGCGACCGCATCTTGCTGGAGGGCGAAAACGATCGTTCGGTGGTGCTGCAGATCGATCACGGCGAGGTCTCGTTTCTGCTGACGGGCGACCTCGAGGCGGCGGGCGAAGAGGCGCTCGAGGCGGGGCCGGTGACGGTGCTCAAGGCGCCGCACCATGGGTCGCGCACGTCGTCGTCAGACGGGCTGATCGAGCGGGCGCGGCCGCGGTTCGCGGTGTTCTGCGTGGGCAAGGGGAACCGGTTCGGGTTCCCGCATGGCGAGGTGGTCGCGCGGTACGAAGCGGCGGGGGCGCGCTGCTACCGCACGGATCTCGACGGGGCGATCACGTTTCGCAGCGACGGCCACGACGTGCAGGTCGAGACGTTTCGGCAAGAAGGTGAAGTGTGGCGGGCGGCGCGGCGAGTGCCGGCCCGGTGAGCTACGGCTCGGGGGTCATGCGCACGACGACGTCGTCACCAGGCTGCAGCTCGAGGTTGGTGATCGAGCCGTACCAGGGCACGTCGATGACCTCGCCGCAGTGGCGCTGCACCTGGGTGTAGCGGAGGTTGGCGAGGCGGGTGGCTCCGCCGGCGAGGGTGATGGCGTCATAGGCCGTCATGCCCGGCTGAAAGGGCAACTGCCGCGGGTGCTGCACCTCG
>JAEUJP010000761.1 GCA_016793725.1 Myxococcaceae bacterium
GCGCCTCATCAACCGCCACAACATCTGGCGTCACGCCCTCGACTTCGACTCGACCTGTAAGACCGACGCCGACTGCGGCGCCACCGTCGTCGCCGGCCGCCGCTGCGTCACCGAGACCCCCGAGGCCACGATCAACCCCGACGGCACCGTCACCGGCATCTGCAGCCTGCCGTACGCCGTGCGCAACCTGGAAGATCCCAAGAACCCTGCGAGCATGCAGCTCGGCCCGCGCGCCATCGTCTATTACGTCAACGACACCTTCCCCGAAGACTTGAAGCCCATGGCGAAGGAGCTCGAGCGCCAGTACGACGAGACCTTCCGCTCCGTCTATCGCGGCCTCCTCGGCGAAGAGCCGCCCGCCCCGATGTTCGTCGTCTGCACGAACAACCCGGTCAAAGAGGGCGACCACGCCTGGTGCGGCCTGCCCGGCACCCACGCCCGCCTCGGCGACATTCGCTACAACCTGCTCAACTGGGTCAGCGAGCCCACCTCGGCCGGCCTGCTCGGCTACGGCCCGAACTCCAACGACCCCGAGACCGGCGAGGTCATCTCGTCGACCGCCAACGTCTATGGCGGCCCGAACGACGCCTACGCCGCCTACGCGCGCGACATCGTGCGCCTCGTGAACGGCGAAATTCCCCCCGACCAGTTCATCGAGGGCGAAAACATCAAGGCGTGGCTCGACGGCCAGCTCTACGGCCCCCGCTCGCGCACGCTCGGCGAGAGCGAGGTCACCGGCAAGCTCAACGCGATGGACACCGGGTGGATGAAAGCCCTGCCCAAGACGCCACGCCTCAAGAAAGGGAGCGTTCGCGAGCTGCACCAGACCTCACACGACCGCCTCGCCGCCCTGCGCCAGGGCTCGCTGCTCGGCACCGACCCGGGACTTTCCACCAAGCGCCTGCACCAGCTCGACGGCACCAACATCGAGAAGCAGCTGCTCGGCCCCGACGTGCTCGCCCGCCGCCACATGGACCCGCGCACCGCCCTCGCCGGCGTCGACGTCTCGAAGGTTCGCCCCGCCCAGCTCATGTCGCCGTCTCACGCCCGCGTCATTCGCGACCTGCGCAAGCGCCTCTCGGCCAAGGGCGTCGACCTCGCCGGCTCGATGGACGACAGCGTCTACGGCTTCGCCCTCGCCCAGAAGGGCCGCACCGCCGCCGACGTCTGGCGCACCCTTCGTGAGCAGGTCTTCCTCTCGACCTCGCTGCACGAGGTCGGTCACACCGTCGGCTTGCGCCACAACTTCGCCGGCTCGTTCGACCCGATGAACTACCCGAAGTCGTATTGGGACCTGCGCGTGGCGAATGGCTCCACCGGCCCGCGCTATCAAGACCCCGTCACGCAGGTCGAGCTCGAGGGCATCACCAAGCCCAACGGCCTGCGCGCCGGCATCAGCGAGTTTCAGCAGAGCTCGATCATGGACTACGGCGCCGGCTTCAACACCGACCTCGACGGCCTCGGCAAATACGACCGCGCCGCCCTCAAGTTCGGCTACGGCCAGCTCGTCGAGGTCTTCACCGACGTCAAAGACAAGTTCGTCATGGGCGGCTTGCAGGTCGGTGTGACGTACGGTGAGCCCGCTCCGCTGCTCGTCGACTGCCAGGGCAACAACTGGGTCTCTTCGCACTACTCGAAGCTGCCCACGCTCGTGACGCTCGAGGCCCGCGAAGACGTGCCGTTCTCGAGCATCACCAAGCAGAAGCTCGCGCCGCAGTGCCCCGCCGCCGATCTGGTCGACGCCGACGCCCAGGCGCGCCTCGTCGTGCCGTATGCGTTCTGCAGCGACGAGTTCGAGGGCGCGTCGGTCGGCTGCATGGCCTACGACCGCGGCGCCGACGTCTACGAGGTCATTCGCGACGTCATCGACCGCTACAACAACTACTACATCTTCGAAGACTTCCGCCGGCAGCGCCTCGACTTCGACCCCGAGGGCCACTTGGACCGTCTGTATTACCGGTACCTCGAGACCGTTCGAAACGCGATGCAGTTCTACGTGCTGTACCGCGCCGACCTGTACGACGAGAGCGACCCGAACAGCGTCAACTTCTGGGTCGACCCGAATGGCTGGGGCCCGTTCACCATCGCCATCTCTGACGGCTTCGACTTTCTCGGCGACATCGTGACGACGCCGACGCCCGGGCCGTACGTGCTCTACGCCGGCGACGACGGCCGCGACATCTACCTGCAGGACTCGTACGTCGACCCTGCCTTTCCGTCCGACTTCACGCTGCCGCTCGGCGAGGGCCGCTACTTCGCCACCGAGTGGGAATATGACTCGGGCTACTTCTGGTACGAGCGGCTGCATCACCTCGGCAGCTTCACCGCCAAGATCGCCGCCATCAGCGAGCTCACCGACCCCGAGACGTACTTCATCGGCAAAGACGCTTCGTCTGATCTGCGCCAGTACGCGATCAACTTCGCGCGCCTCTACCCGAAGCAGATGAACGACTTCTGGGCCGGCGCCCTCACGAACCGCTACGACCGCTACGGGCCCGTGTTCGACGGCATGAAGTACGTCGAGCGGCCCATCTCGCAGCCCATCACCGTGCCTCCGCCCGGCACCACCGCCGTCGACCCCCAGGTCGGCTTCACGGTTCAGTTGTGGATGGCGTCGCTCGGTCAGGCCCTGCTGCCCGCCACGTTCGACAACTCGTACGCCGACTCGGCCCGCATCTGGGTCGCCGGCAGCGGCACCGGCATCTCGCCCTCGCTGCCGACGGTCACGTTCACCGACCCCTTCAGCGGCAAGGTGTACACGGCCGTCTCGTACCGCACCGGCGTCGTCGAGACCGGCGTCGCCGCGCGCATGCTCGCCCGCGCCGAGGAGCTGAAGGGCTTGATGATGCCCGGCGACGCGTACTCGACCACCGTGCTGAAGAACTACATTCAGGTGCTCGAGTCGCAGCGCAGCATCAGCGAGATCTACGCGAACCCGGTTTATTGAGCTCGGCTTCGAGACCGCCGCGCTCGCCCTGAGCGGAGCGCGAAGCGCGGAGTCGAAGGGGGCCAGTCGAGGTACATCGCGACCGGTTCGACTCCGGCCTTCGGCCCGCGCTCACCGCGAGCGGTGAGGGTTCAAAATCCCCGCGGCGACCTCCCACTCCATCTGCCATGGGCAAGCTCATCTTCGGCAAAGACGAAACGACCGAGTGCATCGCGCCAGTGCAGCTGAAGGGCGCCGAAAAAGAAGAGCT
>JAEUJP010000803.1 GCA_016793725.1 Myxococcaceae bacterium
CAGCCCCGACCCCGAGTCGGAAGACGCCGCGCGCGAGACGGCCGGCAGCGGCCCCGGCGCCGCGTCGACGGGCGTGAGCACCGGCGCGGGAGCCGCGACGACCGGCGCAGGCTCGGGCTCGGGCAGCGGTGGAGGTGGCGCGACCTCGTTCAGCCCGAGCAGCACCTTCAGCTCGGGGAGCAGCGGCGCGATCTTCTCGACGTCGAGCTTCCCCTTGGGGCCTTCGACCTGAACCTGCGCGACCCGGCGGCCGTCTTCTTCGACCGACAGCACCGACACGACGAGAATCTGCTCGTCGAGCACGTTGGCCACGTCGACGCACACGAGCGCGTCGGCCTTCGCGGCCCTGCCCTTCTGCATCAGGCACGGCACCTTGCCGTTGCACGCCGAGAGATCGTCTGCCGGCAGCACGTTCACCGCCTCGGCCGCGAGCCGCGACGAGATCGCCTTCACGACCTCGAGCGACTGCGGCTTCGTCACGCCCGACCGCCGAGACACCACCACCCACGCCGAGGTGTCTGCGGTGAGGCTCATCAAGACCGCCATCGAGAGGAGCATCGCGGTTCGGAACAGTACGGGAGCGACCGCGCGCCCGGGGTTACACGCCGCTTACACCCACACGATTGACGACCCGAGGTCAGGCTGTTGAGTTCGTGCGCATGAAGGGCTGGATTCGTGACGCAGCCGGCGTGCGCACGCCGTTGACGACGAAGGGCGTGCTCATCGGCCGCAGCAGCGCGTGCACCGTGGTGCTCGACGAGCCGTCGATCAGCCGGCATCACGTGCTGCTGCTGCTCGCGAACGAGGCCGTGCTCGTGCTGCCGCTCGGCAAGAAGGGCGTCGTCGTGCGCGACGAGCCCTGCGTCGTGGCGACGACCGCGAACCACGGCGACGTGCTCGGCATCGGCCGCGCGCAGTTCACGTTCGAGCTCGAGCGCGAGCAGGCCGCGTCGCCCTGGCTGCTGTCGGTCGGCGGGGTGCGCTACCCCATCTCGAAGCCGGTCTTCACGCTCGGCGGCGACGCCGGCGACGACCTCGTCATCTCGGCGTGGCCCGCTCACGCCGCCACGCTGCACGCCGTGAGTCAGGGCCAGGGCCTCGTGCTCGACCTCGGCGAGCCGTGCGACGTCACGGGCGCGATCGCCCAGGGCGAAGGTTTCGCGCTGCGGCGCGGCTCCCGCATCTCGCGGCAGGGCGTCGACGTCGAGATCGTCGAAGCGCCGCCGAGCGTCGACACGTACGACGACGCGACGCTGCCGAGCGAGGTCGTGCTCGAGTTCGTGCCCGACGGCGCGTTGCTCCGGCTGCAGCTCAGCGGCGAGTTCACCGTCTATCTGCCGCAGAAGCGCGCCGACCTCGTGGCGGCGCTGCTGAAGCCGCCGACCGGCATCGTGCCCGGCGAGTGGGTCGACGACGAGGTGCTGTCTCGCCGCGTCTGGGGCAGCCAGTCGGCGTCGCGCAACCAGGTGAACGTGCTCATTCACCGCACGCGCTGCTCGCTGACCGAGGCCGGCCTGAACGGCCCTGCGCTGATCGAGCGTGCGCCCGGCGGTGGCGCGACGCGGTTTCGTGTCGCGTCGGCGCGCCGCGTGACCGTGCTCTAACGGTGCGCGTCGAACCAGTCGGGCACGCGGCTCACCGCGGCCTCGAGCCACTCGTGCCCGGCGGTCGCCGAGACTTGCGCCGACACCTCGAGCCCCTGCGCCGTCAGCTGCGCCTCGTACGCGCGCATCGTCGACACCGGCACGATCGAGTCTTGCTCGCCGTGCAGGAGCAGCGTCGGCGGGTGCGTGGCGGGCAGCTCGGGCACCGAGCAGATTGAGCCCCCACACTTCGCGAACGACGCCGAGTGCACCGCGAGCGCCTTGAACTGGCCCTCGTACGAGATGGCCATGCGGCTGGTCATGTAGCCGCCGCTCGAGATGCCGGTCGCATAGAGCCGGCTCAGGTCGAACGGCGCGGGCTTGCCCTCTTTCATCAGCGCGAGCAGCTCGACCATCATCTCGTGGTCGGGCGCGATGCCCCAGTTCTCGGCGTAGCCGACGACGTTCGAGTTCCAGTACCAGGCCCCGCCGTGAATCGACTCGGGCGTGAGCACCGCGTACCCGCGCTCGAGCAGCGCCTTCGTCGTCTGCGCCGCGCGGTACGCGCCCCACTTGTCGCCGTCTTTCGCTTCCCAGTGTGGGCCGGTGCCGGTGAACGAGCCGTGAAACGTGATGACTGCGGGCCACCCGGTGGCGGGCGCCTCACCGGCCGGTATCTGCCAGTGCACCTTGCGCGTCTTGAGCCCCAGCTCTTGCCGCAGGCAGCTCACGCGCGCGTCGGTGTCGGTGCAGCGCTCGACGTCGGGGCCCGGCGGCTCGATGGGCAGGCCCGCGCTGCACGCAGACAAGACGCCTACGAGCGCAGCGGCGAGGGCCCTCACGTGCCGCTACATGTCACAGGCAGCCGGTCAGCCGCAAAGGCCCCCGCCCGATCAGGCAGGCGGCCACTACTGGCGTGCGCGTTTCCACAAGTTAGATAAGGTCATGACGGTTTCGAGAGAATGGCGACCCGAAAGAAGCCCGGAGACGATGGCGGTGACACGGGCGTCGTCACCGAGACGAAGAAGCAAGAGAAGCTCGCCAAACCTCCGCTCTACAAAGTGCTCTTTCACAACGACAACTACACGACGATGGAGTTCGTCGTGGCCGTCTTGCGAGACGTCTTCCACAAGTCTGAAGCCGACTCGGTGGCCATCATGCTGAACGTTCATCGCAACGGCCTGGGTGTCGCGGGCGTCTACACGTTCGAAGTCGCCGAGACCAAAATCAACAAGACGCACGCGCTCGCCAAAGAGCACGAGTTTCCCCTCAAACTGACGATGGAACCCGAGGAGCTCTAGACCGTGGCATCTCCCATCATCGCCAAAGAGCTGCAGGCCTCGATTCGCTTCGCGCTGAGCGAGGCCCGGCGCATGCGGCACGAATACCTGACCCTCGAGCACCTGCTGCTCGGCCTCTTGCGCGACCCGCGCTGCGTCGAGGTCATCAAGGCGTGCGCCGGCAAGCCCGAGCGCATTCGCGAGAAGGTGCTGCGGTTTCTCGAAGAGACGGTCGAGCGCCTGCCCGAGGGCGTCGAGGCCGAGCCGCAGCAGACGATCGGCGTCGAGCGGGTGCTGCAGCGCGCGGCGTTTCACGCGCTGTCGAGCGAGCAGAAGGTGATGGACAGCGCCGACGTGCTCGTCGCGCTGTTCCGCGAAGACTCGAGCCAGGCGCTGTTCTTCTTGAAGGAAGAGAAGATCGGCCGGCTCGACGTGCTGAACTTCATCTCGCACGGCATTCGCAAAGAGGCCGCCGAGGGTGACGAGGCGAGCGAGGTCCCGGGCGGTGCGCCGGGCGTCGAGGGCGACGAAGAGAGCGAAGGCCCGGCGAAGAACCCGCTCGAGGCGTACACGACGAACCTGAACCAGCAGGCGGCCGACGGCAACATCGACCCGCTGATCGGGCGCGCGCTCGAGCTCGAGCGCACGATTCAGGTGCTGTGCCGCCGCCGCAAGAACAACCCGCTGTACGTGGGCGAGAGCGGCGTCGGCAAGACGGCGATCGCCGAGGGCCTCGCGCTCGCGATTCACGAGGGCAAGGTGCCGGCGGCGCTCAAGGGTGCGACGATCTTCTCGCTCGACCTGGGCGCGCTGCTCGCGGGCACGAAGTTTCGCGGCCAGTTCGAAGAGCGCCTGAAGGCGGTCTTGAAGGCGCTGCAGCAGCACGACGACGCGGTGATGTTCATCGACGAGATTCACACCATCGTGGGTGCGGGTGCGACGAGCGGCGGCTCGATGGATGCGTCGAACCTGCTGAAGCCCGCGCTGGCGAGCGGCAAGCTGCGCTGCATCGGCTCGACGACGTATCAAGAGTTCAAGGCGAGCTTCGAGCGCGACCGCGCGCTGTCGCGGCGCTTCCAGAAGATCGACGTCGGTGAGCCGACGGTCGAAGAGACCTTCCAGATCTTGAAGGGGCTCGCGCCGAAGTACGAAGAGCACCACAAGGTGAAGTACGAAGACGACGCGCTGCGCGCGGCGGCCGAGCTCTCGGCGAAGCACATCAACGAGAAGTTCCTGCCCGACAAGGCGATCGACGTGGTCGACGAGACGGGGGCGATCGACCGGCTGCGCGAGAAGCCGACGGGCAAGGTGACGATCGCCGACGTCGAGGCGATGGTGTCGAAGATCGCGCGCGTGCCGGCGCGCTCGGTGGCGCAGAACGAGAAGAAGCAGCTGCTCAACCTCGAGGGCGAGCTGAAGGCGGTCATCTACGGGCAAGACGCGGCGATCGCCGAGCTGGCCTCGACCATCAAGCTGTCGCGCTCGGGCCTGCGTTCGCCTGAGAAGCCCATCGGCTCGTTCCTCTTCTCGGGGCCCACGGGCGTCGGCAAGACCGAGCTCGCGAAGCAGCTCGCGAAGGTGATGGGCATCGAGTTTCTTCGCTTCGACATGAGCGAGTACTCCGAGAAGCACACGGTCAGCCGGCTCATCGGCGCGCCGCCGGGCTACGTCGGCTACGACGAGGGCGGCGCCCTCACCGAAGCCGTGCGGCGCAAGCCCTACAGCGTGCTGCTGCTCGACGAGGTCGAGAAGGCGCACC
>JAEUJP010000810.1 GCA_016793725.1 Myxococcaceae bacterium
CATCGCCGTCGGCGGCGTACCGCGTCGAGCTCACCACCACCTCGGGCGTACCGTCGCCGTCGAGGTCGGCGAGCGCGCTGCCGGCTCCCGCGCCCCAGAACCGGGTGGTCGGCACGGCGGCGTCGACGAGCATCGCGCTGCCGTCGGGAAAGACGGCGAGCGTGACGTTGCCGCGCGCCGACGCGGTCGTGAACGGCGCCGGCAGCTCGAGCACCCGCCCCGCCACCGTCACCTGCCGCTCGAAGACGTTGAGGCCGGGGGCGAGCTTCACCGCGACGCCGTCAGCGACGAGCGCGCCACCGGCCGCTTCGAGCCGCTCACCCTTCAGTTGAAGCCACGTCGGCCGCGCCTTCTTGCCCGACGCGACGCTGACGCGCCCGGCAGAGATGGCGACGGCGCCGAAGGGCTCGCGCGTGGGGCTCACCGCGCCGGGCACCTCGCGCAGGTCGGTGCGCACCTTCAGCCGGCCGTCGAGCTCGAGCACGGCCAGGCCGTCGTCTTGAAGCACGGCGAGCTCGGGCCTGCCGTCGCCGTCGGCGTCGCCGAACGCGATCGCCGCGGGCACACCGCTCAGCTTCGCGAGCGAGGTGAGCGAGAGCTTCAAGGGCCCGACCGGCGCCGGAGGCTGCGTCGAGAGGGTGGCGCCGAGCGCGAGCGCGACGGCATCGGCTTCGACCGAGGCAGCGAGCGGCGCGGCACCCTCGGGTCGCGAGGCGCGTGCGCCCGACCAGAAGTTCACCCACGTGTGAATGGCATCGCCGCGGGCGACCACCTTCTGGCCATCGAGCTGAACGACGACCCGCACGAGCGTGCGCAGGTCGTGCGCGCGGGCGACGGCCTCGGCCTCGGAGGCGCTCGTCACCTCGAGCACGCTCGGGGCCTTGCGGCGGGCCGAGAGCTGCGCGGCGAGGGTCGACGCGAACGCGCGGGCGAGCACGGGCGGCACCCCCTCGACCCAGACGCCGACTGGCGGCTCGGGCTTCGCACCCTCGACCTGGTCGGCGATGCGAACGGCGAGCTCTTCGAGCGCGGGGCGGCCGAGCGCGGCGGGGCGCGGAGGTGCGGCGAGGAGCAGCACCAACGCGAGGCCACACGTCACGGGCGGCCGCGCCTCCCGTCTTGCAGCAAGAAGTCTTCGGCGCGCACGGCGCCGGTGGCGGGGGCTTCGGCGGTGGGGGCGGTGCCTTCGAGAAACGGCTCGACGCGGCCGGGCATGGCGCGGCCGGCGAGCAGGCCGGTGGCGGGGTCGACGCGAGAGAGCGTGATGCCGGGGGGCGGCTCGAAGTCGCGCACGGGCCTGCCGTCGTGGGCGGCCTTCATGAACCCGAGCCAGAGGGGCAGGGCGGCGCGGCCGCCGGTCTCGCCGTGGCCGAGCTGCGAGTGGTCATCGAAGCCGACCCAGGCGGAAGCCACGTAGTCCATCGTGTAGCCGCTGAACCACGCGTCGCGGTACTCGCTGGCGGTGCCGGTCTTGCCGGCGGCGGGGCGGTTCAGCTCGCGCACGGCCATGGCGGTGCCCTGCTCGACGACGCTGCGCATGAGCGAGGTGATGAGGTAGGCGACGGCGGGGCTGACGGCCTGCTCGGGCACGGCGTGGTGCTCTTCGAGCACGGTGCCCTTCGAGTCCACCACCTTCACCAGCGTGACGGCGTCAGAGAACATGCCGCCGCTCTGCAGCGTGGTGTACGCGTTGGCGATCTCGACCATCGTGACCTCGCCGGTGCCGAGCGCGAGGGTGAGGTTCTCGGGCAGCTCGCTGTGAATGCCGGCGCGGCGGGCGAACTCGATGACGGTCTGGGGGGTCATGGCCTCGATGAGGCGCACCGAGACGGTGTTCTTCGACTCGGTGAGGGCCTGGCGCAGCGTGAGAGGGCCGTCGTAGCCGCCCTTCTCGTAGTTCTGCGGCTGCCACTTCTTGCCGGTGTAGGGGTCTCTGACGGTGAACGGGGCGTCGTTGACCTGGGTGAGCGTGGTGTATCGGCCCTCGGCCATCGCCGAGGCGTAGAGAAACGGCTTGAACGACGAGCCGGGCTGCCGCTTCGCCTGGGTGGCGCGGTTGAAGGCGCTGGAGGCGAAGTCGTAGCCGCCGACCATGGCGACGACCGAGCGGTCGGTGGGGTCGATGGCGAGCAGGGCGCCCTGCACGGCGGGCACCTGGGCGAGGGTGGCCTCGAGCATGGTGCTGGCGGGCAGCGCTTTGCCGATGCGCACGCGCACGAGGTCGCCGACCTTCACCACCTGCGAGATGTTCTTGGGCGGCAGGCCGAGCTGGCCCTTGTCGTTGCGCGAGCGCGCCCAGCCGAGCGAGGCGAAGGCGAGCTGGGCCTTCTGGCTGATGAGATCGACGGCGGCGGTGTTCTTGGCCTCGTCGACTTGAGAGACCCAGCCGACGGTCTCGAGGCCTTCGGTGAGGGGCCTCACGTGCACGGCCCGCACGAGCTTCTGCTCGAACGAAGGTATCGGCTCGTCGGGGTCGACGACCTCTTCGGCGTCGGGCTCGTCGGGCGGCTTCATGTCTTTGAGCACGCCGAGGTCGGCGACGAGCACCTCGTCGGGCTTGCGCTTGCCGGCCTCGGCGACGCGGGCCTCGAGCAGGGGCTGCAGCGTCTTGAAGTGGGCGGGCTCGACGGTGCCGAGCGGGCCGCGGTAGCCCTGGCGGCGATCGACGGCCTCGAGGCCGGCCTTCACCGAGGCCTCGGCGGCCGCTTGGAGCTTCACGTCCATCGCGATCTCGATGCGGTAGCCGCCCTCGTTGATGGCCTTCTCGCCGAGCTCGACGACCTTCGCGGCGCGCTGCGGGCCGGCCGGCGGGGCGCCTTCGAGCTTCGCGACGGCGGTCTCGCCGAACTGCTTCACGAGCTGCTTGCGAATCTCTTCGGCGTAATACGAGCCGACCTCGGGCGGCGGGCGCGGGCCGAGCAAGATGGGCTTTTCCATCTCGGCGTCGATGACGTCTTGCTTCACGAAGCCGTGGCGGGCGAGCTGGCCGAGCACGTACTTCTGGCGCTTCTTCGCCTTCACGACGTTGGTGAGCGGGTTGATGCGGTGGGGGAGCTGCACGGTGCCGGCGAGCACGGCGGCCTCGCCGAGGGTCAAGCTCGCGGCGTGTTTGCCGAAGTAGAACAGCGCGGCCTCTTCGACGCCGTAGCGCGCGTGGCCGAAGTTGATGGTGTTGACGTAGAGGTTGAGAATCTCGTCTTTGGTGAGCTTCTCTTCCATGCGGGGAGTGAGGATCCACTCCTTCATCTTGCGGCCGAAGGTTCGTTCCTGGCTCAAGAGGATGTTGCGACACGCCTGTTGAGAGATGGTCGAGGCGCCTCCGGCGCGCGAGCCGGGGCGGAGCGCCTTGATGAGGGCGCGGGCCATGCCGAGGTAGTCGAGGCCACCGTGGGTGTAGAAGTCGGCGTCTTCGGCGGCGAGGAACGCGTGCTTCACGTGCTCGGGGAGCTTCGTGATGTCGACCCAGGTGCGGCGCTCTTTGTAGAACTCGGCGCACACGACGCCGCCCTTGCAGAAGACCTTGGTGCCCTGCGGGGGGCGCCAGGTGCGCAGGTCTTCGACGTCGGGCAGGTCTCGCGAGAAGTACCAATAGCTGCCTGCGAACACGCCGATGCCGAGTGCGGTGAGCACGACGACGGCCTTGGCGATGCGCTTGAGCCACTTCTTCACGGGGCGGACCTTACTTTGAAACGCCGCGCCCCAAAGGTCCGGTCCGGCCGGGCCTTCGGGGCGCTGACGACCATGATTTTCAGTTCGACATCACGGAACAACGGTCTCGGGCATCGCATTCACGTCTTCGGGCAGCGGCTCGGTGGCGTCGTCGCCGTCGAGCTGCACCTTCGCGACCCGGTCTGAGTTGATGCGCGCCTTCACGTACTTCGGGCTCAAGGCGGTGGCCTGGCTGTAGGCGGCCTTCGCCTCGTCGACGTGGCCGAGGCGCTCGTAGGCGACGCCGAGGTTGTTCTGCACGTACGCGACGTGGGGCAGCGCTTCGGCGGCGCGCTCGAGCACCTGGGCGGCGGCGCGGTTCTCGTTCGCGCGCAGGTAGGCGAGGCCGAGGTTGTTGAGCGCGTAGCCGTGTTTGGGGTCGAGCTCGACGGCCTTCTCGAAGGCGACGATGGCGCTCTGCAGATCGCCCGCCGAGAGGTGGGCGCGACCGAGCGCGTGCCAGCCCTCGACGTTCTGGTCATCGAGAACGACGGCCTCGCGACCGGTGCGCATCGCGGCCTTGAAGTCTTTCGCCGCGATGAGGGCGCGGGTCTGTGAGATGAGGGGCACGGCGTCGTCGGGGTGCAGCTGCGCGACGCGGCCGAGCGCCTCGGCGGCCATGGCGTGGCGGCCGGTGCGGGGGGCGACGCGCGCGATGAACTTGAGCGCGTCTTCGTCATCGCCATCGGTGTAGAGGGCGCGGCGGGCCTCGGTGATGGCGCCGGCGAGGTCGCCCTCGGCCTTCAGCGCTTCGGCGCGCTCCAGGTGATCGACCTTGGGCTGGTCGTGCTCGAGGGCGAGGGTGTCTTTGGGCAGCTCGGGGGTGGGCTCGGCCTGGGTGAGGTGGCCGGCGTCGATGGTCGGCTTCAGCGCAGCGATGGGCTCGGGCTCGGCCTTCGGCTTCGCGGCGATGGCGGCCTCGGTGGCGGTGGGCTTGCGGAGGGTGACGGGCTTCGGGTCTTCGCACGCGGCGAAGGTGAGGGCGGTGACGAGGGCGGTGAGGATCTTGTTCTTCATGGTGTGCGCGGGTCCTTCGTGGGGGGTGGCGCGGCGGGGTATTGCGACCTTCGTGCCGGGCCTGTTTGTGAGCCTTTGCGTGAGGGGCCGTGGTCAGGCAGACTCGCTCACCTATGGCTGGCGGAGACATGCGGGTGCAGAACAAGCCGATCGGTACGCTCGGCATGGCGAATCAGGTCGAGACCATCGACGCCCACTCGCTGCAGAAGGGCGACTTCACCGAAGCGCGCAACGTGGGCGGTCAGCCCGTGTACCTGACGAAGGCGGGCGCCGAGGCGCTCGACGCGCTGGTCGAGGCGGGCTTCGAGCTGAAGGCGAGCGCCGACCCGGGGTGGCTGAGCCGCAAGGTGCTCGGCGACTTCGTCGGCGCGAAGGGCGAGCAGCACCAGGGCTCGGTGCGCTGATTCATGGC
Source organism: Myxococcaceae bacterium (assembly GCA_016793725.1). Lineage (GTDB taxonomy): Bacteria > Myxococcota > Myxococcia > Myxococcales > Myxococcaceae > Xiheicaenimonas > Xiheicaenimonas phototrophica. The sequence continues at coordinate 5,138 of JAEUJP010000810.1, forward strand.
GACCGGCGTGGTGCTCACCCAGGTCTTCGACGAGAAGTCGAAGACGCTGGAGCGGGAGTTCGCCGCGTTCGAGAAGAAGCTGGTCGAGCTGCAGAAGAAGCTGTCGCTCGGCGGCTTCATCACGGCGACGAAGCGTGAGGGCACGAAGCTGACGGTGAAGGTGTTGCCGGTGGCGATGCAGCCTGTGGCGGGCGCGGCGGCTTCGGCGAAGAAGCCGACGTCGGCGGGCTGGGGCGCGGCGCCGAAGGGTCAGTCGGCGAAGGCGGTGGTGGCCGAGGTCAAGAAGTCGGTGGGGTGGGGCCCGAAGAAGTAGCTGCGCAAAAAAGGGGACAGGCTGCTTTTTTGCGCAACGTCGCGCGGCCATCGAGAGGCGCCGAGTGCTGCGCCTTCGTCCACTCAGTTGCGCAAAGATGTAGCCTGTCCCCTATTTTGCGCAGCTCAGCCCGGCTTCACGATGACGTGGCGCTTCTTGCCGGCGCTGACCTTGAGTTGACCGCTCTCGAGCTTCACGACGTACTTCTCGTCGGCCTGCACGACGTCGTCGAGCTTCACGCCCTTGCCGCGCACCAGCTCGCGGCCCTTGCTGTTGCTCTCGGCGAGCCCCGCCTTCGCGACCAGCGCGAACAGCGCGATGCCCTCTTTCAGCTCGGGCACCACGATGGTCGGCAGGCCCTCGGCGGTCGCGCCCTGCTCGAACGTGGCCTGCGCGGTCGCGGCGGCGGCGAGCGCGGCCTCACGGCCGTGCAGCAGCGCGGTGGCCTCGGTCGCGAGCACCTTCTTGGCCTCGTTGATCTCTTGGCCCTTGATGGCGGCGAGCCGCTTCACCTCGTCGAGCGGCAGCTCGGTGAACAGCTTCAAGAACTTCTCGACGTCGGCGTCTTCGGTGTTCCGCCAGTACTGCCAGTAGTCGTACGGCTTGAACTGATCGGCGTTGAGCCACACCGCACCGTCGGCCGTCTTGCCCATCTTCGCGCCCGACGCGGTCGTGATGAGCGCGGTGGTGAGGCCGAACACCTCTCGCTGCGCCTTCTTTCGCGTGAGCTCGATGCCGTTGACGATGTTGCCCCACTGATCGGACCCGCCCATCTGCAAGGTGCAGCCGTTGCGCTTCGACAGCTCGAGGAAGTCGTACGCCTGCAGGATCATGTAGTTGAACTCGAGGAACGTGAGCGGCTGCTCGCGGTCGAGCCGCAGCTTCACGCTGTCGAACGTCATCATGCGGTTGATCGTGAAGTGCGGCCCGAAGTCGCGCAGGAAGTCGATGTAGTTCAGCTTCTCGAGCCAGTCGGCGTTGTTCACCATCTCGAACGGCTCGGCGAGGAACTTCGCGAACACCGTGCGAATCGACGCCATGTTCGACGCGATGGTCTCGGCCGTCAGCACCTGCCGCGAGGTGTCTTTGCCGCTCGGGTCGCCGATCTTGGTGGTGCCGCCGCCCATCAGCACGATGGGCTTGCCGCCCAGCTTCTGCAGCCAGCGCAGCATCATGATGCTGACGAGCGAGCCGACGTGCAGCGAGGGCGCCGTGCAGTCGTAGCCGACGTAGGCGGTGACGGGGCCGGGCGACTTCGCGAGGCCTTCTTCGTCGGTGCACTGATGAAGGTAGCCGCGCTCCTTCATCACCTGGAGGAACTCTTTCATGCGCGCTCGCGTAGCACGTTCTTCATGGCCCCGGCGTCACCCGGTGGCAGCGCACGAATGCGCTCGAACATCGTCGTGGCCTGGCGGGCGATCACGCAGTCGAGGGGTACGACGAACCACGCCTTGTTCCATGACACGAGGGCGGGGTTGAGGCGGCCGTCGTACGAGACGCTCCACCAGCCCCAGCCGCCCAGGGCCATGACGAGCTTCGCCCAGGCGAAGGCGCAGTCGGCGACGTCGTCGCGGGTGGCGTCTGCGAGGGCGCTGTCGATGGCGGCGAGCTCGGGGAAGCGCTCGCACGCGGTGTCGGTGATGCGCTGAATTTCGGCGTGGTGCTTCGACGCCAGCGGCTTCACGATCAGGCCCACGGGCCCGAGAGCAGACACTACTTCGGCGGGAAGAGGAACGACTCGATGAGCGCGGGCAGCTTCGTCATCGTCTTCACGTCGACCGCCTGATCGGGCAGCGCCTGCACCCACTGCACCGCGGCGCCGAGCTCGCGAAAGACCTCTTGCGGCGTCGACTGCTTCACGATCAGCGCGTGCGCGGCGAGGTACGTGCGCGTGATCACCGCGGCGGCGCCCTTCGACAGAATCACGATGGCCGTGCCGCGCAGGTTCGGCTGAAACCGCGTCGCGAGCTGGGCGCTGCGCTCGCGGTACGACGCGGGGGGCACATCGAGCCGCGGCGTCGCGACGATGCTCAGCGAGGTGAACTTGCCCCAGCGGGCGGCGGCCTCGCTGTTCACGCGCTCCATCGAGTCGAGCATGGCGGGCTCGGCCGGGCCTTCGAAGACCGCCACCACGACGGAGCTGATGGTGCCGATGCGCCCGCCCGAGCTCGCTGCGAACAGCTGAACGCCGGTCATCGCCAGACGGTATGCGGTGGCGGGCACACTGTCGACGAAGGTCACCTCGAATGCCGTGAAGCGAGCGCCCGTGGCCGCCTCCCGAGCCCCGGCCGCGAGCCCATTCCCCGCGTCGACTCCCACCCCCACTCCCGGCCTCGCGTCGTCTTCACCCCATGCACCAACAACGACCACCCACCCTCGACATGCTAGACGAGCCAATAACCCCGCATGTCTTCAGAGCTCGAACGCGAAGTCTCTCGCCGCCGCACCTTCGCCATCATCTCCCACCCCGACGCCGGCAAGACGACCCTCACCGAAAAGCTGCTCCTCTACGGCGGAGCCATTCACCTCGCCGGCTCCGTCAAGGCCCGCCGCGCAAGACGCCACGCGACCAGCGACTGGATGGAGCTCGAAAAAGAGCGCGGCATCAGCGTCACCAGCTCGGTGCTCCAGTTCCCGTACCGCGGCCACGCCGTCAACCTGCTCGACACCCCCGGCCACCAGGACTTCAGCGAAGACACCTACCGCACGCTCGCCGCCGCCGACTCGGCCGTCATGCTCATCGACGGCGCCAAGGGCGTCGAGCCCCAGACCATCAAGCTCTTCAAGGTCTGCCGCATGCGCGGCATCCCCATCTTCACGTTCTGCAACAAGCTCGATCGCTACAGCCGCGAGCCCCTCGAGCTGATGGACGAGCTCGAGAAGGTGCTCGGCATTCGGGCCTGGCCCATGAACTGGCCCATCGGCAGCGGCCCCGAGTTTCGCGGCGTCTACGATCGGCGCACCCGAAACGTTCACCTCTTTCTCTCGAACGAGTCGCACGGCGAGACCGAGGTCGAAGAGAAGGTCGTGCCCCTCGCAGAGGCCAACCTCACCGACGCAGAGCGCGACAAGCTGAACGAGACCATCGAGCTGCTCGACATCGGCGGCGACGCCTTCGACCTCGACAAGGTGAAGGCGGGTCAGCTCTCACCGATGTTCTTCGGCAGCGCCATGACGAACTTCGGCGTGCGCCCGTTTCTCGACGCCTTTCTCGAGCTCGCACCGCTACCGGCCGGCCGCCAGGCCGACTCGGGCTTCATCGAGCCCACCAACGAGAAGTTCACCGGCTTCGTCTTCAAGATTCAGGCGAACATGGACCCGGCCCACCGTGACCGCGTCGCGTTCTTGCGCGTCGTCAGCGGCAAGTACTCGAAGGGCATGAGCGCCATGCACTCGCGCCTGGGCAAAGAGGTGCGCCTCGCGAAGCCCACCCAGTTCATGGCGCAAGAGCGCACCGCCATCGACGACGCGTACCCTGGTGACGTGATCGGGCTCTTCGACCCCGGCCAGTACCGCATCGGCGACTCACTCGCCGAGGGCAAGCTCGTGCTGTTCGAGGGCGTGCCGCGCTTCTCGCCCGAACACTTCGCCGTCGTGCGCGCGAAAGACCCGCTGCGCCGCAAGCAGATGGAAAAGGGCCTCGAGCAGCTCGCCGAAGAAGGCACGATTCAGATCTTTCAGCAGCTGCAGATGGGCATGAAAGACCCCATCGTCGGCGTGGTCGGCGCCCTGCAGTTCGAGGTGCTGCAGTACCGCATCGAGCACGAGTACGGCGCCAACATTCTCATCGACCGGCTGCCGTTCACGCACGCGCGCTGGGTGGTCGGCAAGGGCTTCGACGCCAAGCAGTTCGACTGGGAGGGCAACCGCCAGACCGTGCAAGATCGCGACGGCCAGCCGCTCGTGCTGTTTCGCGACGACTGGGCGCTGCAGCACGCGCAAGAGAAGCACCCCGACTTTCAGTTCCTCGCGCAGGCCCCGCAGCTGCGGGCGGGGGCGATCGTGGCGGCCCCGTCGTGAAGTACGCGCTCGCCATCGCCATGATCGGCGCGGGCATCACGCACTTCGTGGTGCCGAAGGTGTTCGAGCTGATCGTGCCGCGCGTGCTGCCGCTGAAGCGCGCGATCGTCTACGTGAGCGGCATCGCCGAGATCGGGGTCGGCGCCGGCCTGCTCTTCCCCGAGACCCAGCGCTACGCGGCGTGGGGCCTGATCGCGCTGCTGATCGCCGTCTTCCCCGCCAACGTCAGCCAGGCGATGCGAAAGATTCCGTACGGTAACGCTCCACTTTGGACCACCTGGGCCCGCCTCCCGCTACAGGCCGTGCTCATCGCCTGGGCCTACGCGTACACCTGAGAACCCCCGTGCTCAGGTGAGGTGTGGGCGTGGAGCGGCGCGACTCCAGCGCGACACGCCTTGTCCACCTCTCGGGGCCCCAACTGCCTGATTCGTGGTGATCGATCGTGGCTTGGCGGCAGCGCTTCGGGTGGCTTGGTGAGTGCAACTCTGGCGTGACATGCGCGCGCTCATCGCTTCCCTGCTCGGTTCTCTGGTGGTTGCGGTCTCGGGCCCTGCCCCCAAGGCGGCGCCTGCCGAGCCCTTGCCGACCTGCGTCAAGGTCACCGAGATCGGCGCGCTCCCCCTCACGGTTCAGGTCGCCGACGTGAAGGTCACCTTCACCGAGTGGTCGGCGAAAGACGCCGACGCGAAAGAGCTCATCGGCTTCCGCGCTACTTCGACGGGCACGGTCTCGTTCGTGGTTCGCGCGGGGGCTGAGACGTTCGAGGCCCACGGCCTCTCGTGGCTCAACCCCCACGGCGTCGTCGGGCGTCACGTGCTGCCCATCGACGGCCTCGAAGTCTGTCGCTGATCAGCGGGTGCCGACGAGGCCGTCGGAGCTCGCCGCGCGCGAGTCGATGACGGCACGCGCAACGTCCAACGTCTTCGCGCGCAGCGGGTTCTGCACGCACTCGACGTAGCCGTGGTACGCGATCGACTGATCGGGCACGAACAGCTCGTAGCGCGACATGTAGAAGTTGTCGTTGCGGTCGGCCGGGTTCGAGAAGGTGATGACGACGGCGCGGCCCGTCTGGCCCAGCGCCTTGAAGTCTTCGGTCTTCAGGTCGACCTTGAGGCCCTTCTGCTCGGCGGCCCGCTTCATCTCGTCGACGTTCTCGTTCGTGAACGCGCGCACCTGCGCCGGGTCGGTCGTCGTCTCGAAGTTCATGACGCCCTCGCACGCCGTCGTGCGGTCGACGAGCTCGAGGCCGAAGATGCCCGGCTTGTCGACGTGGTGAACGAGGTCGAAGTTCGCCGGCACCGTGTAGCTCGCGCCGAGAATGTTCACCGCCGCCGCCTTGCCCTTCTCACGCGGGTACGGGTTGCGCGCCTCGACGGCCTGCGTGGTCGCGCAGCCGGCGGTCAGGGCGACGAAGACGATGACGGTGGTGATGCGGAACATGGCTTCAGCCTTTCAGTTCGAGTTCACGCCTGAGTGGCCGTGCCCGCCGGCTTTTTTGAGGCCGAAGCGTTAAGGCGAGGGGCGTGGCTGCCTCACTCTTTCGCTATGTCGCGCTCGGCGACTCGACCGGCGTCGGCGTCGGCTCGAACAACGACGGCGGGTACCCCGAGCGCCTCTACCAGCGCCTGAAGCAGGCCGGCATCAAGGCCGGCATCATGAACCTCGCGCAGAGCGGGGCGACGACGTCGGAGCTGATCGCCCGCCAGCTGCAGAAGGCGGCCGAGGTGCGGCCCGCGCTCGTCACGCTGGGCATCGGCTCGAACGACCTCTGGCGCATGGTGCCGGTCAGCGGGTTCGCGCTCAACCTCGGCCACATCGCCGACACGCTCGAGAAGACCGGCGCCCACGTCGTCGTCAGCAACATCATCGACCTGAGCCGCGCGCCCATCGCGTCGATGCTCGACACGCTTCAGATACCGAAGGCCGTGCTGGTCGCGCGCATTCTCGACTTCAACGCGCGCATCGGCGAGCTCGCGAAGCGGCCGAGGTTCACGGTCGTCGATCTGCACTCGGTCAG
>JAEUJP010000849.1 GCA_016793725.1 Myxococcaceae bacterium
GTCGCATCGGCCCGGTCGAGGCCGGCCTCGAGCTCGCGCACCAGCGTCGCCCCCAGCGACTTCGCCTTCGCCTCGAGCGAGCGCTGCGCGATGCCCTGCTGTGTCACCGCGACGTAGGCCATACACGCGAAGTACCCGGCCACCATCGGCGCCGAGTTCGCGAGCCACAGCTTGGTTCGAATTTTCATGGCGAGGCCCTCACTTCGTCGGGCGCGGGCCCGGTCAGCGCGCGCTCGAGGTTCAACAGAAAGACGACCCGCTCGTGGTGCCGCCCCACACCTGCGAGCAGCTCCGCCGCAAACGTGCCCTGCGTCACCGCCTGTGCCCCCGAGATCGCCTCGGGCTCGAACGAGACGACGTCGAGCACCTCGTCGACCAGCAGGCCCGTCGCGCCCTGCGGCCCGAGCACGACCATGATGACCGTGTGCGGGTGCAGCGGCGTCTCGTCGATGCCCAGCTTGCGCTTCAAGTCGATGACGGGAATCACGCGGCCCCGCAGGTTCACCACCCCACGCACGAAGGCCGGCGCGCCGGGCACCCGCGTCAGCTCGAGCAGGCCGATGAGCTCGCGCACCTTCAGAATTTCGACCCCCCACGTCTCGGTCGCGAGGCGAAAGCTCATGTACCGCTGCCCGGCGCCGGCGCTCACGCCGCGGCTCCGCGCGCCTGCCCGAGGTGCGCCAGCAGGCGCTCGACGTCGAGCACCATCCCGGGCCGGCCGTCGGCGAGAATCGCCACCCCCGAGAGGTAGTCGGCGCTGCGGGCGCCTGGGGCGAGCGGCTTGATGACCACCTGCTGCTCGGCCAGCACGTCGCTCACCACCAGCGCCGCCTTCTGGCCCTGGCCCGCCACGATGACCGCGAGGTCGGGCCCCGTCGCACGCCGCCCCGGCACGGCGAGCACCTCGTCGAGCCGAATCACCGGCAAGAGCTCGCCGCGCAGGTCGACGAGCTCGTGCTGGCCCGCGAGGGTCACCCAGCTCGCCGCCGCCGGCCGCAGCGACTCGAGCACTGCCAGCGAGGGAATCACGTATCTCTCTTCACGGCACGCCACGAGCATGCCGTCGATCACCGCCAGCGTCAGCGGCAGCGACAGCGTGAACGTCGTGCCCCGCTGCGGCTGCGTCTCGACGGTCACGCGGCCCCGCAAGCCCTCGACCTGCCGCTTCACCACGTCGAGCCCGACCCCGCGGCCCGACAGCTCGGTCACCTGGGCGGCGGTCGAGAAGCCGGGCTCGAAGATGAAGCCCCACACCTCGGCGTCGGCCGGCTCTGCTCCCGGCGCCGCGAGCCCCCGCGCCCGCGCCTTCTCGAGAATGGCGCCCCGCCTCAGCCCGCGGCCGTCGTCGATGAGGCTGATGTTCACGCGGCCGCCCTGGTGAAGAGCCCGCAGCGTCAACGTGGCCTCGACGGGCTTGCCCGCAGCCCGGCGGTCGGCCGCCGGCTCGACGCCGTGGTCGATGGCGTTGCGCAAGAGGTGCAGCAGCGGCTCCTCGAGCTTGTCGACCATCGCGCGGTCGAGCTCGACCTCGTCGCCGTCGCGCAGCAGCCGCAGCGGCTTGCCCGTCTTGCGCGACAGGTCTCCCGCCATGCGCGACACCTTCTGGAACAGGCCGCGCAGCGGCACCATGCGCAGCCGCATCGCCTGCGCGTGCAGCTCCCGGCCGAGCCGCGTCAGCTGCCCGAGGCCCTTCTTCGCGCGCGCCGAGGTGAGCTCGGGTGCGTCGGTGACCATCGACTGTACGACCAGCAGCTCGCCCACCATCTCGACCAGCGTGTCGAGCCGCTCGGCGTCGACCCGAATCGTCTCGCGCAGCACGGCAGGCCCCCGCTCACCTTCCACGAGCGCCTGCGCCCCTTCGCCCGCCCGCCCGATTTCATCGCGCAGCCGGGCGACGAAGGGCTGAAGCTCTTCGGGCGGCGCCACCTCGGCTCGCTGCTCGACCGCCAGCCGCACGGCCTCGACGAGCCTCGACGCCACGGCCGTCGCCTCGAGGAGCAGCGCCGGCTTCGGCGCCTTCACCCCGTCGCGGTACTGCGCGAGCAGCGTCTCGACCGTGTGCGCGAGCTCGACCGCCGGCTCGAGCTCGAGGAACCCGGCGTTGCCCTTCAGCGTGTGGAAGACGCGAAACAGCCCGGCCACGCCCTCGGCGTCGAGCGGGTGCGCGAGCAGCTCCTCGGCCCGCGCGAGGCCCTCGTGGGCCTCTTCGAGAAAGTCGCCGTGGAGCTCGACGGTCTCGGCGTCGCGTTCGACGTGGCGGCCCATGGCCGACAGCCCGTGCAAGCCGAAGGCCCGGCGCGCCGTCAATGCCCTGACGCGGCCTTCGGCAGCACCAGCATCAGCGTGGCCCTGAGGCCCGCCACGTTCAGCTGGCGGGTGCTGATGTCGTAGCGGTCGGCCTGGGGGCGCACGGTCGAAAAGACAGGCAGGCCGAGCGTGAGCTCGGGCGCGCGCGCGTTGAGGAACTTGCGCACGTTGCCGCCGAGCACGTTGGCGAGCTCGCGCGTGGCGTCTTCGACGTCTTCGACCGCGACCTCGTCGCGCGCGATGATGGCCGCGAGCTCGCGCAGCACCTTCGGGGGCGCGACCACCCCGAGGCGCACCGAGTAGAGGGGCCCGACGAGCGAGATGTAGGCGCCGGCCGAGCTCGGCTCGACGGGGTCGGAGGCCTCGAACTCGGGGAGCTCGCCGCCGTGCTGCGAGAGCACCTCGGTGGCTGCGGCCTCCATGGCCTCGAGCCACTCGCCAGCGCTCGGCGGAGCGGGGCTCATCTGCGCACCGCCTCGAGCGCCGCCTTGAGCGCCTCGGGGCTGAAGGGCTTGGTGATGAAGAAGTCGGCCCCGCTCTCGACGGCGTCGTGGCGCATGGCGTCGGTGCCCTCCGAGGTGATGAACCCGATTCTGATGGCCGCGTCAGCCGAGCGCACGTGGCGCGCGAGCTCGAGCCCCGACATGTGCGGCATGTTCCAGTCGGTGAGCAGCACGTCGGGCGAGCTCTGCGCAATCTGCTTGAGCGCGGTCAGCCCATCGGGCGCTTCTTCGATGACGAGCTCACCCAGCGCCGCCTCCCGAATGCAGCGGCTCACGGCTTTGCGCGCCATCTTGCTGTCGTCGACGATGAGAAATCTCATGGGGGCCGACTGAGCAACCGTCATGCCGCTGGCATCGCCGCGAGGGTGCTCGTGCGGGGGGAAGGTCAGATGGGGAGCAAGGGTCAGTCTCACCCCGCCGCTTTCCACGCGCTGGGGTGCGGTATGAGGCCGCATGCGCGCGCTAAAGGCTCGAGCTCTCGTCGTCGCCGGTGTCGTCGCGGCGTGCTCGGCGTCACCCATCGGTGGGGATGCGGGCGTCGACGGCGGAGCCGACGCGGGTACGGCGGCCGACGACGCGGGCCCGAGCGCAGATGGCGGCCTCGGCTGGAGCCCCCTCGCCAGGCAGCACTGCCGCCCCGACGCCGGCTGCCCGCTCGAGCTCGAGCCGCTGGTGCTCGGCCGCGGGCCCGAAGCGCTGACGTTTTCGGTCGCGTCGGGCGCGCTGCCCGTCGGGCTCGCCCTCGACGGCGTCACCGGCGTCGTCTCGGGCTCGGCGCTGGCCGAGGGCACGTTCACCGCCGGGGTGCACGTCGAAGACGGCGTTCGGGCACCGGCGGTGACCGAGGTCACCTGGGCCATCGATGGAACAGGCCCGAACGCTCCGAGCGGCCTCACCGCGTCGAACCTCACCTCGACGGGCGTGCGCCTGACCTGGTCGGTCACCGACGTCGGAGCCGGAGTGCACGGGTGCCGCGTGCTGCAAGACGGCGTGCGCGTCACGTACGTCGAGGGGGCTGCGGTCTACGACGTCACCGGTCTCGCGCCCGCGACCGCCTACGACTTCGCGGTTCGCTGCTACGACTTCGCGCAGAACGCGGGCGCGGTCAGCCCGACGCTCACCGTCACGACGCTGAGCGCGAGCCCCGGCGACGGCGGCGTGCCGTCGGCGCCCTTCGGGCCGCCTGCGCCGCAGCCGTTCACGCAGTGCACCTGGTTCGTCGGCCCGATGGGCGACGACGGCAACTCCGGCGACTCGACCGCAGCCGCGTGGCGCACCCTCGGTCGCGCGAACCAGGCCGTGCAGCCGGGCCAGTCGGTCTGCGTGCGCGGGGGCACGTACGACGAGACGATTCGCCCGGCGGCGTCGGGCACCGCGGGGCAGCCGATCACCTACGCGGCGTACAACCTCGAGACCGTGACGGTGCGCGGCTCGGCGGCCTCGGCGGCAGACCTGGGCGGCAGACAGTACGTCACGCTCCGCCAGCTGCGGCTCAACGCCGACAAGCCGGGCCAGAACGAGCCCGCGGTGGCGGCGAGCAACAGCACCGGCGTGCAGCTGCTCGAGTGCGAGGTGGTGAACCCGCGGCCGATGTTGATGACGATGGCCGACTACTGGCGCAACCCGTGGGGCGTCATCGCCGCGAACGCCAGCGCGTTTCGCATCGAGGGCTGCCGCGTCTCGGGCTGGCACCAGGGCGTCACCATCAGCAACTCGCCGCGCGCGGTCGTGCGCCACAACGCCATCGTCGACAACATGGGCAACGCGGTGCTGTCGGCCGAGGCCAGCGGCGCGGTGCTCGGCCAGCTCATCGAGGGCAACCTGCTCGGAGGCAGCCTCACCTCTGACGGGGTGCAGACCGACGACTACGGAGCGAGCCAGCAGACCGCCATCAACGTTCGCGGCCTCGTCATTCGCGGCAACGTCATCTACTTCAACGCAGAGAACGGCATCGACCTGAAGGCGGCGGGCGACGTCGTCATCGAAGACAACCTCATCGTCGCGGCGATGGGTGACAACGACGGCCATGGGTTTCGGCCCGACGACCTGTGGTGGCTGTCGCGCAGCGCGACGGCGTCGGTCATTCACGGGTCGCTGCGCACCGCGGGGCGCGTCATCATTCGCCGCAATGTCTTCTACGACGGCAGCGGGGGCGTCTCGCAGATGAAGGCGGGCTGGCACGTGTTCAACAACACGTTCGTGAACGGCAACCGCGACTTCACCTCGGCGAACAGCACCTGGGTCGGCGAGGAGCCGACCTTCACCGCGCTCGTGGCGCCCGGCAACGACAGCGACTTCTTCAACAACGTGGTGATGAACCATCGCCACGGGGCCATCTGGTACTGGGGTGGCGTGGCGGGCACGGTGTGGGACCACAACGTGTACTTCGAGTCGCAGGGGGCTCCGCGGTTCATCGTTCGCCCCCCCGGAGCCGATCGCTCGACCGCGGCGCAGCAGTTCATCGAATTCGCCGCGTTTCGCGCGCAGCTCCCCGCGGGCTTCGTCGGCCGCGACGCGAACAGCCGCATCGCGAACCCGCTGTTCGTGAACGTCCCCGCGCAGCCGGTGTTCCCCTTCGCGCAGCCGAACCCGAACGCGCCGGTGGTCGCGCCGCGTGTCGACTTCGCGAACGCGAGCACGATGTTCCCTCACGATTTTCGCCTGCAGGCCGCGTCGCCCGCGGCCGACACGGGGCGCCACCTCACCACCACCACGAACGCGGCGACCGGCGGCACCTCGCTGCGGGTGGAGCGCTCGGGCTACTTCTTCGCCGGCTACGGCGTGGT
>JAEUJP010000863.1 GCA_016793725.1 Myxococcaceae bacterium
GGCCGTCTTCTTCGTGGCGATCGCGAGGGCGCCGTTCGGCATCGCCACCATCGAGACCACGGCCTCGCCGCTGCGAACGGCGACGAGCCGAACCAGCGACTCGACGCGCTGACCCGTGGTGAGCTGCTCGGGCTGCGGCAGCGCGATGCGGAAGATGCTCGCCGCCGCCTCGCCCGAGGTCGCGAAGTACATCGCGGCGTGAACCGGCACGCCCTCACCCGTCGGCGCAGCGCCGCGCGCCGCGATCGCCGTGACCGGCGCGATGGTGTTGAGGCGGGTGAGCTCGGTGTAGCCGCGCACGCCGTCGCGGTCTTCGCCCCAGACGATCGCGATCTGCGCCACCGCCGAGTCGGTCGCGTAGACGTAGGGGCCGCCGACCTCACGTTTGCCGTCGTAATAGACGTCGCTCGTGACGACCGTCGGCCGGCGAATGACCGGTATCGAGAGCGCCTGAATCGGGTTCGGCGCGCGCACGAAGCGGCGCGGCGCCGAGGTGTCGCCGGTGACGAGGTCGAGCACGCGCAGCTCGTCGCGCTCGGCCGACGTGATGAAGAGAAACTCGCCGACCCGCGCCATGTCGCGCAGCCCGAGCACCTGCGCCGACGGCGACGTCGTGGCCTGCTGGCACGACAGCGCGAAGACCGCGAGCAGCGCGACTCTCTTGGTCACGGAGCCACCCCGCCGTCACAGATGATGTCGCGCCGCGTGAGGCACACCTGCGAGAGCCCGAGGTGCGCGACGAGCCGCGCGTCTTGGGGCGCATCGAGGTTCGGCACGTCGATGACCGCCACGCGGCCGTCGGTGTGGGCCGTCACGTAGACGCGGGCGCCGGTGACGCCGCCGCTCTGGCGCACGTCGACGGCGATGCTCGACGCCTGCGTGCCGATGCCGTCGATCTGCGCCGCACGGTCGCCGCGCTCATCGTCGTAGATGACGAGCGAGCCGAAGCCGAAACCGCACGCGACGAAGACGAGATCGCCTCGGCCCGGCCCCCGCGACACCGTCTTCACCATCAGCGGCTCGGCGGGCACGGGAATCGTGCGCAGCACCGAGACGCTCGGCGTGTCGGCCATCGGGTCGGCGATCGTCGCCACCACCAGCACGTCGGAGCCGATCGCCCCGGCCGCCTGGCGCCCTGCCAGAAACAGGCGTCGCTCGTCGGCCGCGAGCGCGATGCCGCGCGCGTCGGTGATGCGCAGGTTCACCTCGAGATCGGTGTCGAAGAACGCGCCCGTGTAGCTGTCGACCATGCGCACCAGCGGCGGGTTGAACTGCACGCTCGGCAGGCGGCCCGAGAAGTAGACCCAGCGCCGGCCGGCCGCGACGGCGTGCGTGCTGCCCACGCCCAGCGCGACGAAGTTGTCGAAGCCGACGCTGATGCCGTTGCGATCGGTGCGCACGATGTAGTCGTTGAACTCCATGTTGCTGAAGCGCGGCGAGTCGGCGTGACGGCCCGACGCCACCCAGACGCCGCCGTCGCCATCGACGGTGACCGAGAGCGGCGAGTCGGCGCGCGGCACGCCGAGGCTGGTGCGCTCGTACTCGACGAGCGAGGCGCCGACTTCGCCGCAGTCGCGCTCGTCGACGGGGTCGGCGCGCGAGCCACCGTCGGCCCAGAGCGTGCGCACGCAGCTGAGCGAGGTGCCGCGGGCGTCGATGGCCATCAGCTTCTGCCCTTCGGCGCGCGACGACACGAACATGCGCACGGTGCCGTCGGGCATGACGGTGGTGCCGAGATCGCCACCGAAGTTCGCGAGCTGAATGATGTTCGTCGCGGGGTCGGCGATCTTCAGATCCATCAGCTCGAGCGGGCCACCGCTGCCGCCCGAAAACGTGCCGAACGGCGGCAGGCCGACGGCGTCGAGATCGACCGCAGTCATCGTGCCGGTGTCGTAGCGGCGGTCGAGGTTCGCGTTCACGACGTAGAGAACGCCCTCGGTGCTCCCGGCCGGCCGCGCGTGGTGAATGCCCGAGGGGAAATAGAACCGCCCCGAGGGCGGCAGGTTCTTCGGCTTGTTGGTGCACGTCACCGTGACCAGGGCCAGGCAAACCACCGAGAGGAAAAGGGCGAATCGCATCGAACGGGGCGGGTTACTTAGAACGTGTGAGGGGGCTTGTCATTGCGCTTGGTGCGCATTCGACATGCCCGAAGAAACAGGGGTTCTCGCGAAACGAGAATCGCTTTGTACCCCCCTCACGGAGCCCTCAAATGGATCAACGTGCACTCGACCTCGGCCGCCGCGTCAACACGATGGTGCAGAACCGTTTTCAGGGGAACTACCGGCAAGCCTTCAACCACTACGCGCAGGGCGGCGCCGAAGTGTCGGGCAACCAGGTCGGTCGCATGCTGGGCGACGCCGGCGTCGGCAACCTGCTCACCCGCGGCGCCTACAAAGACGCCGTGATGGATCGCTTCGACACCAACCGCAACGGCGGCGTCTCGTGGTCCGAGTTCCAGAGCGGCATGCGCCAGGTCGGCGTGAACGTCGGCCAGTAAACGAAACTTCTGGTCGGCTGCGCTCCCCATTGCCGCGCCGGCGGCGCGAAGCTTCGACAGACTTCGACAAAACCCGCGCCGGCCGCTCTCGTACGAGCGGGCCGGCGCGCTGCTTTTTGCGCGGCTCAGCCCTGCAGCTTCGAGAAGTCGGCGACGGTGTTGAAGAGGTCGCCGATCTCCATCAGCAGGCGCACGCGGTTCTCTTTGACGGCGACGTCTTTGTCCATCACCAGCACCTTGTCGAAGAAGAGATCGACGGCGGGCTTGAGCGTGACGACGCGTGAGAGCGCGCGGGCGTAGTCGTCGGCCTTCGCCGCGCTGAACACCTCGTCGCGCACCTTCTGAACCGCGCTGTGGAGCGCCTTCTCGGCGTCGTCTCTGAGCAGACTCGCGTCGACGGCGCCCTTCTTCACGTCTTTCGCCTGCTTCTCGACGATGTTCGCCACGCGCTTGAACGCGACGGCGAGATCGCTGAACCCCGGCTTCTGCACCTCGGCCGAGAGCGCGTAGAGCCGCTTCTGCGCCGCGACGAGATCGTCGAAGCCCGCCGCGAGCACCGCCTCGACCGCGTCGGGCCGGTTGCCCTCGCGCCACAGCGACTCGAGCCGCCCGCGAAAGAACTCGAGCACGTCGGCCGCCGGCACGTTCTTGAACGACCTGCCCGCCTCGGCGATCGCCTTCGACAGCGAAAACCGGTAGCCCTTCGCGAGCGTGAGGTTGATGACCGCGAGGCACGCGCGGCGCAGGCCGAACTGGTCTTTGGCGCCGGTCGGCTTCTTGCCCACCGAAAACAGGCCCACGATCGAGTCGAGGCGATCGGCGATGCCGATGAACGCGCCGGCGTCTTGCGTGGGCAGCGAGTCGGTCGCGCCGCGCGGCAGGTAGTGCTCGAAGATCGCGAGCGCGACCTCTTTGGGCTCGCCGTCGTGCAGCGCGTACTCGCGGCCCATCACGCCCTGCAATTCGGGAAACTCGCCGACCATGCCGGTCTCGAGGTCGGCCTTGCAGAGCTTCGCGGCGCGCTCGATGGTCGCGTCGGGCTTGCCGTTCAAGAACTGCGCGAGCGAGACGATGCGGCCGACCTTGTCGGCGACCGAGCCCAGGCCTTCGAACCACTGGCGCCGCTGCAGGCGCTCGTTGCGCGCCTCGAGCCTCGACTTGCGGTCTTCGTCGAAGAAGAACCGGCCGTCAGACAGGCGCGCTTTCAGCACGCGCTCGTAGCCGGCGACCGAGAGCTTCTCGTCTTTGACCGGCGTGTTCGAGACGGCGACGAACGCAGGCAGCAGCTTGCCGTTCGGGCCCTTCAAGCTGAAGTAGCGCTGGTGGCTCTTCATCTCTTGCACGAGCACCTCGGGCGGCAGATCGAGGTGGCGCTCTTCGAAGCGGCCGAGCACGGGGCACGGCAGCTCGATGAGGTTCACCACCTGGTCGACGAGCTCGGGATCTTCGATGACGGTGCCGCCGGCCTGCTTCGCCAACGCCGCGATCTTCTCGACCATCACGCTCTTTCGCTTCTCGATGTCGGCGACGACGTTCGCCTTTTCCATCGCGGCCTCGTAGTCCTTCGGGCTCTTCAGCTCGATGGGCTGCGGCGAAAGAAACCGGTGGCCCTTCGTGGTGCGGCCGCTCTTTACGTCGGCGAACAATGCGGGCACCACCTCGCCGTCGAGCAGCGCCACGATCGAGTGCAGCGGCCGGCCGAAGCTCTGCGGCACGTCGCCCCAGCGCATCGACTTCGCGAAGTTGATCTTGCGCACGCACGCGTTGAGCACGTCGGGCAAGAGCTCGATGGCGCGCTTGCCCTTCACCTCGACGGTGGCCGCCAGGTACTCGCCCTTCGGCGTCGTCACGCGCTCGAGCTTCTCGACCGGCAGGCCGACGCTCTCGGCGAACTTGATGGCCGGCTGCTTCGGCTTGCCGTCGGCCTCGAACGCCGCCTTCACGCCGGGGCCGGTCTTCTGCTCTTTGACGTCGGGCGTCTTGTCGATCAGGCCCGAGACGAGCAGCGCGAGGCGGCGCGGGGTGCCGAAGCGGCGAATGGCGCCGTGGGTGAGGCCGAGCGCGGCCGCCTGCTCTTTGAACGTGCGCTCGAGATCGTCGAGCGCGGGCACCACGAAGCGGGCCGGCAGCTCTTCGGTGCCGAGCTCGAGAAGAAGATCAGCCACGGGCGGCCTCCTTCTTCTTCTCTTCGCCTTTTTCTGTCTTCTTCGGCTCCCACCACATGCCGCTCGCGGGCTTGCCCTCGAGCAGGGCGGGCTGGTCGCCCACCGTCCACTTCGTCTTGCACAGCGGGAAGCCGAGCTTCTCGCGCATCTTGATGTACCCCTCGGCGCAGAGCTTCGCGTTGTCGCGCACCTTCTTGATGAAGCCCTCGCGCTCGGTGACCGAGATCGCGCCGCGGGCGTCGAGCAGGTTGAACGTGTGGCTGCACTTCAGCGCGAAGTCGTAGGCGGGCAGCGGCAGCTCACACTCGACGATGAGGCGCTTGCACTCTTTCGCGTAGCTCTCGAACAGGGCGAAGAGCTGATCTTTGTCGGCCTGGCGCTGCGCGTAGGTCGACATCTCGACCTCGTTCGCGTGAAACACCTCGCGGTACTTCACGCCCTTCACCCACTCGAGGTCGAACACGTTGTCGACGCCCTGCAGGTACGTGCAGAGGCGCTCGAGGCCGTAGGTGAGCTCGGCCGAGACCGGCTTGCACTCGAAGCCGCCGCACTGCTGAAAGTAGGTGAACTGGGTGATCTCTTGCCCGTCGCACCAGACCTCCCAGCCGAGGCCGGCGGCGCCGAGCGTCGGTGAGGCCCAGTCGTCTTCGACGAAGCGCAGATCATGCTCGCTGGCTTTGATGCCGACCTTGGCGATCGACTCGAGGTAGAGCTCCTGGGTGTTCTTGGGCGCGGGCTTCAAGATCACCTGGAACTGGTGGTGCTGAAACAGCCGGTTCGGGTTCTCGCCGAAGCGGCCGTCGGCGGGGCGACGCGAGGGCTGAACGTACGCCACGTTCCACGGCTCGGGGCCCAGCGCGCGCAAGAACGTCGCGGGGGCCATCGTGCCGGCGCCGACCTCGAGATCGTACGGCTGCGCGATGATGCAGCCGAGCTTCGCCCAGTGGTCTTGCAGCGTGAGGATCAGCTCTTGGAAGTACATGTCGCGGGGGGGTATAGCCCGCGCGAGAGCTTCACTTCATCAAGTTCATCGACGACACGTCGATGCCCTTCACCTCGGTCGTCTGCCCCGCCTTCACCGTCACCGTGAAGCTGCGGTTCTGCGAGTCGGAGTCGACGATGCGCAAGAAGTGGGTGCCCTCGTCGAGCGGCACCTTCGTCAGCGGCGTCGAGCCCAGCGAGTTGCCCCCCTCATACACCGCCGCCTTCGACGGGTTGATCGTGAACAACGTGAGGTAGCCGATGTCGGCCGCCTTCGCCGACTTGTTGTCGCGCACGATCTCGACCTTGTCGCCGCCCTGCTGCTTCTTCTTCAGCTTGCCCTGCTTCTCGTCGATCGAAGCCTGCAGCGCGCTGAGCTTCTTCTCGAGCTCTTGAATCTTCTTCGCGTTCTCGGCGCCCTGCGCGCCCTGCGCCTTCGCGGCCAGCTTCAGCTCGCGCAGCTCGTGATCTTGCCGGTCGAGCTCTTTGAGCTGCGCGTCGATCTCTTCGAGAATCTTCTTGTTCTCGGGGTCATTCGCCGCGTCTTCGATCGCCTTCTGCCGGTCGGCTTCGGCCTTCGCCTTCGCGTCGGCCTCTTCTTTTTCTTTCAGCCACTGCGGCTTCGGGCCGTTCTGCTCTTTCGCGAGCTCGCGCAGGTCTTTGGGCGGCTCGGGCGGCGGCTCTTCAGACAGCGCCTTGTGCAGCGCCACGCCGATGGCCGTGTCTTTCAGCGGGCCCGCCCACGCCGCCCAGAACCCGCCGCCCAGCGCTGCGAAGATCG
Source organism: Myxococcaceae bacterium (assembly GCA_016793725.1). GTDB lineage: Bacteria > Myxococcota > Myxococcia > Myxococcales > Myxococcaceae > Xiheicaenimonas > Xiheicaenimonas phototrophica. Next base: position 6,425 of record JAEUJP010000863.1, read on the forward strand.
AGAGCAGCACGAACACGCCCATGATGCTGCCCCCGCTCTTCGCGGGCTCGGCCGCCGGCGCGGGCTTCTTCGCCCGCGGGTTGCCGATGGGCGGCGTGTCCATTCGTTTGTTCGCCGCCGTCTTCGGCGGAGCCTGCTCGGTCGCCGCTTCAGACTCGTCGTACATCGCGTAGTCGCGCCCCACCTGCGACTGGTACCGGTTCGCCCCCGTCGGCTTCTTCGGCCGCGACGGCGGCATCGTCGAGTCGAGATCGGGGTCGCTCTGCTTCGGCAGCTTGCCCGACGAGCGGGCTCGCGCCGACACCGCCTCGCGCGGCATCGGCGTCGCCTTCGCGCGCGCGGCGACCCCCGCGGTCGCCTTCTTCGAGCCGGGCGGGCGCGGCGTGCCGTCGGGCGACTCGTCGGCGGTGTTCAGCGCCTCGACCGCCTTCGTCATGTTGCTCGTGTCGTCGGTGTTCGCGAGCTCGAGCAACGCGCGGGTCGTCTGAATCTTGTCGTCGAACAACGAGCTCATCAGCTCGGCGCACTGCTCTTCTTCCCACAGCTCGTCGGCCGCCTGCTCGATCGCCTTCGCGAACTCTTTGCCGCTCGCGAAGCGGTTCTCACGCTTGCGCGAGAGCCCCTTCATGATCACGTCAGAGAGCGCCTTCGGCACCTCGGGGTTCAGGTTGCGCGGGTGCTGCACCTCGCCCTCGACGATCTTCATCATCATCGCGGCGTCTGACGGCGCGGTGAACAGGCGCGAGCTCGTGACCAGCTCGTGCAGCATCACGGCGGCGGCGAAGAGATCGGTGCGGCCGTCGAGCGTCTCGTTGCGCACCTGCTCGGGGCTCATGTACCCGCTGGTGCCCTTCACGATGCCGACCTGCGTGCGGTTGAGCCGGCCCTTCGCCTTCGCGATGCCGAAGTCGATCATCTTCACGTCGCCCGAGTACGTGATCATCACGTTCTTCGGGCTCACGTCGCGGTGCACCACCGGGGCCGGCTTGCCCGATGCGTCCATGAAGTGATGCGCGTAGTGGAGCCCGAGGCACGCGTCGCGCACCACGCGCGCGGCGAACCCGATGGGTATCGGCGTGTCGCGCTTCTTCGCGCGCTTCACGAACTGCTCGAGGTTCTGGCCCGAGATGAACTCCATGGCGAGGTAGAGCTCGCCCTCTTCTTCACCCAGATCGAAGACCTGGCCGATGTTCGCGTGGCTGAAGGCGGCGGTGATGCGCGCCTCATCGAGGAACATCTTCACGAAGGCTTCGTCGCGCTTCACGTCGGGCAGAATCTGCTTCACCGCGACGAACTTCTTGAAGCCGCCGGGCCCGGGCAGGAACGCGAGATACAGCTCGGCCATGCCGCCCATCGAGAGGCGGGTCAGAATCTCGTACTTTCCGATGAGCCTTCCGCGGTCGAAATCCGAGGAGGGTTTGGCCGAACCCATGGGCCGCGAAGCTAGCAGAAACGCAGACCCAGGTGTCTCAGCGCTCTTTCCAGAACGCGTACGGGCGGTAGGACCGACACATGGAGCCGGTGCCGTACTGCCCATCCGTGACGTTCCAGAACCGGTAGCTGGTCGCGGCGGTCAAGCTCGCCAGCTTCCCGGGCTCGACCGAGACCGACGCGGTTCCATTCGTGAGCTTCTGTTTCGAGAACACGAGCTTTCCGCAGGAGGCGTCGATGCGAC
>JAEUJP010000867.1 GCA_016793725.1 Myxococcaceae bacterium
ATGACCGACGCGCAGGTGAAGCAGAACCTCGAGCAGGTCGCGGCCCAGCAGTCGCAAAAGCAGACGAAGACGGCCATGACGGGGAAGCTCGAAGAAGTCCCGCTGCCCGACTTGCTGCAGCTGTTTCACACGTCGAAGAAGAACGGCGTGCTCGTCGTGCGCAACGAGCACGAGGGCAAGATCTACCTGAAGCAGGGCCGCGTCTATTACGCGAGCATCGACGACAACCACGAGCTCGGGCCGGCGAAGAGCTTCAACCGCATCATCACCTGGGAGGTCGGCGACTTCGAGCTGCAGCCGCCCGACAACCAGGAGTTCATGACCGAGCTCGACATGTCGACCGAGGCCCTGCTCATGGAGGCGCTCAGACAGCTCGACGAGCTCAAGCGCATTCAGGGGCAGCTGCCCGCGCCGACGTCTCAGCTCGCGCTCGCGATGCCGCTGACCGCGCAGCTGCGCGAGCTGACGCCCGAAGAGCTCGACGTGCTCCAGCTCGTGCACAACTACGGCACGTTGAACGGCGTGCTCGACCACTCGGTGCAAGACGACGTGGGCTGCGCCACCATCGTGGTCAGCCTGCTGCAGCGAGACTACGTCCGTGCTGCCTGACGAGCCGGCCCCCCCGGTTCGGCTCACCCAGCTCTCGAACTGCGCCGGGTGCGCGGCGAAGATTCGGCCCGACGTGCTGCACCAGGTGCTCTCGGGCCTGCCCCGCGTGAAGAAGTCGCGCGAGGTGCTGGTGGGGTTCGAGACCTCTGACGACGCGGCCGTCGTGCGGCTCAACGCGACGCAGGCCGTGGTCGAGACGGTCGACTTCTTCCCCCCCGTGGTCGATGACCCGTACGCCTATGGGCAGATCGCAGCGGCGAACGCGATGAGCGACATCTGGGCGATGGGGGCGCGCGCGCTGTTCTCACTGAACGTCGTCGCGTTTCCGAAAGACCAGCCCATCGAGGTGCTGCAAGAGATTCTCGCCGGCGGCGCCGCAAAGGCGAAAGAAGCCGGCATCCCCATTCTCGGGGGGCACTCGGTGCAGTCGCCCGAGCCGAAGTACGGCATGGCGGTGACGGGTCTCGTGCACCCGAAGAAGGTGCTCACCAACGCGGGCGGTCGTGCCGGCGACGTGCTGATTCTCACGAAGCCCATCGGCACCGGCATCGCGACGACGGCGATCAAGCGCGGCATGGCGACCCCTGCGCTCGAGCAGCGCGTCACCGCGCAGATGGCGCAGCTCAACAAGGCCGCCGGCGAGGTCTTCGCGTCGGGCAAGCTCTCGGTTCATGCGCTGACCGACGTCACGGGGTTCGGGCTGCTCGGGCACCTGCTCGAGGTGTCGCGCGGCGCGGGCCTGAGGGCGGTGCTCTACAAGTGGCAGGTGCCCGTGATGGAGGGCGTGCCCCAGCTCGCCGAGCAGGGCGTCGTGCCCGGCGGCACCAAGACGAACCTCGAGCACGTGGCGAAGTGGGTGAAGTTCGGCGCAGGCCTGCCCGGCCACGTTCAGCACGTGCTCGCCGACGCGCAGACGAACGGCGGGCTGCTCGCGGCGCTGCCCGAGAAGAAGGCGCGCGAGGCGCTGAAGGCGCTGGAAAAGGCCGGCGTGCAGGGGTGGGTCGTCGGCGGGCTCCAGCGCGGCAAGCCCGGCATCGACGTGGTGTGACGTGCGCGAGGCGGCGGCACACTCGGTCGCGTACCTGCGTTCAGACGCCGCGCGTGCGTCGATCGCGAAAGACCCCTACTGGCCGAAGTGGCACTCGCCGTGGTGGCACGTCATGGCGGTGCGCGAGGCCGGCTTCGAGGTGCCCCGGGAGGCGCTCGTCGCGCTGTGCGAGGCCGCCGAGCGGCACTACCTGCGGTCGTTTCCTCGCGCGCCCGAGGTGCTGCCGCCGGGCAAGAGCCCGAAGACCGACGTGGTGTGCTTCTGCGCGCTCGCGACGCTGCTCGAGGCCGCCGAAGGGGTCGCGACCGTGAGCTGGGCCGACGACTTCATCGTGAGGTACCAGCTGCCCGACGGCGGGTGGAACTGTGACGAGCACAGCCACGTGAGCTCGATCGTCTCGACGGTGCCGGTGCTCGAGTACCTGCACGGCCGGCCCGCGCTGCGCCAGGTCGCCGAGCGCGGCCTCGAGTACCTGTTGTGGAAGCAGCTGTTTCGTTCGCAGCGCTCGGGCGCCGTGCTCGACCCCGCGTGGCTCGTGCCCTCGGTGCCGCGCTTCTACGAGTACGATCTCCTCCGCGGGCTGCTCCTGCTCAAGCGCTACGGCGTGCCGCCGCCGACCGAGGCGCTCGAGGCCCTGAACCGCACCGAGCTCCGCTGCTGGCCGCTGTCGGCCGCCGCGCGAGAGGGCAACGGCGTCGAGTCGTCGTTTCCGCTGCTCGAGGCGCTGGCGCTGCCCCAGAACGCCCGGCCGCTTCTCGACCGGCAGCTGGCCGCGCTTTAAGCTCGGCCGCCGTGCGGTCGTTGTTGCTCTGCGCCATCGCGTTGCCTGCCTTCGCCGGGCCGCTCGTCATCGTCGACCCCGGCCACGGGGGCAACCAGACGGGGGCGGGCTCGCCGACCGGAGCGTGGGAGAAAGACGCGGCCCTCGAGATCAGCAAGCTGCTCAAGGCCGAGCTCGAGGCCCAGCTGCGCGCCACCGTGAAGCTGACGCGCTCGAAAGACGACAACCTGTCGCTGCACGACCGCGTCGACTGGGCGAACGCGCAGAAGCCCGATCTGTTCATCTCGGTGCACCTGAACTCGATGCCGACGAAGAAGCAGCGCCAGAGCACCGAGGGCATCGAGACCTATTTTTTGTCGGCGGCGGCCAGCGGCGATCAGGCGAAGAAGGTGGCGGCGCGCGAGAACGCCGAGTTTCACGAGAAGCGGCCCAAGGGCGGCGACACGCTCGCGTTCATTCTCGCCGACCTGCAGCGCAGCGAGGCCCACGCCGACTCGTCGCGGCTCGCCTACGCGGTGCACGAAGAGCTCGTCTCGGCGACGGGCGGGCTCGATCGCGGGGTGCAGCAGGCGCCGTTCTACGTGCTGATGGGGCTGCAGGCTCCGGCGATTCTGGTCGAGGTCGGGTTCATCTCGCACCCCGACGAGGGCGCGCGGCTCACCGACCCCGAGTACCAGCAGAAGGCGGCCGAGGCGATCGCCCGCGGCGTTGCGGCGTTCGTGCGGCAGGTCGCAGTGCGCGAGGCGAAGTGATAGCCCTCTGGGCCACATGCGATCGTTCAACCGCGGAAGCCTCGAGACCCGGCCGGTGACCCTCACGCCCGGCTTCACCAAACACGCCGAGGGCAGCTGCCTGGTCGAGTTCGGCGACACGAAGGTGCTGTGCACGTGCAGCACCGAAGAGCGCGTGCCGCCGCACGTGATGGGCAAGGGTGAGGGCTGGGTGACCGCCGAGTACGGCATGCTGCCGCGCTCGACGCACGACCGCACGGCGCGTGAGGCGGCGAAGGGCAAGCAGGGCGGCCGCACGCTCGAGATTCAGCGGCTCATCGGCCGCAGCCTGCGTGCCTGCGTCGAGCCGAAGACGCTCGGCGTGCGCACGTACACGCTCGACTGCGACGTGATTCAGGCCGACGGCGGCACCCGCACCGCGAGCATCACGGGCGCCTACGTGGCGCTGGTGCTGGCGCTGAAGAAGCTCAAAGGCATCGAGAAGCTGAGCGCGATGCCGAAGCTGACGCAGGTCGCGGCGGTGTCGGTCGGCATCGTGAAGGGGCAGGTGTCGGTCGATCTCGACTACCTCGAAGATTCGACGGCCGAGGTCGACCTGAACGTGGTCGCGCTCGAGGGCGGCAGGCTCGTCGAGATTCAGGGCACCGCCGAGCACGGCCACTTCGACAAGGCGCAGCTCGACGCGATGCTCGACGCGGGGCTCAAGTCGATCGCGAAGCTGCACGAAGCGCAGCAGAAGGTGCTCGGCTGAAGCTCGTCTTCGCGACGACGAACGTGGGCAAGCTCGCCGAGCTGCGCGAGCTGGTCACCGGGCTCGAGGTCATCTCGGCCGCCGAGGCGGCGCCGGGCCTCGAGGTCGAAGAAGACGCCCTGACGTTCGAGGGCAACGCCGAGAAGAAGGCGCGCGCGTTTCTGGCGGCGACCGGGCTGCCGTCGCTCGCCGACGACAGCGGGCTGTGCGTCGATGCGCTGGGCGGCAGACCCGGGGTGTGGTCGGCCCGCTACGCGCCGACCGACGCCGAGCGCATCGCGAAGCTCTTGGGTGAGCTGAAGGGCGCGCAGAACCGCAAGGCGCACTTCACGTGTGCGCTGTGCCTCGCGCTGCCGGGTGGGGCCATCGAGCGGGCCGTGGGTGAGTGCCACGGTGAGATCATCGACGGCCCACGCGGCGCGCACGGCTTCGGCTACGACCCGGTGTTCTTCGTGCCCTCGCTCGGCAAGACGCTGGCCGAGCTGACGCGGCCCGAGAAGGCGGGGCTGTCGCACCGCGGCCAGGCCATGCGGGCGATGGCGCCGAAGCTCGCACGTTAGACCGGCGAGCCGCTTGCCCCGCCTGCTGCGGGCGGGCTCGTCGTTGCGCGGCTCGATGGGCCCGACAGGCCGCCTCGCGACTCGCCGCTCACCGTCGCCTCACGTCAACGACGAGCGGCTCGCCGGCGGCGTGGGCGGGCTCCCGTCGATCGGCCGCCTGAGGTGGGCGCGCGGCGCGGCGCCGCGCGAACCCGGCTCAGGTGCTCGGGCGTGATGCCGAGATACGAGGCGACGTGCCGTGCCTTCACGCGGCGCTCGAGGTGCGGCAGCTCGCGGCGCAGCGCTTCGAGGCGCTCGGTGGCAGTGAGGGCCAGCATCTGGTGCTCGCGTACGACCTTGCGCTGGTAGAGCGCCTCGGCGATGCGGCGGCCGGCGACGTGCCACCCGGGCTCGCGCTCGCAGCGGGCCTGAAAGTGCGCCCACTCGGCGACCCACAGGCGGCACGGCTCGAGGGCCTCGATGTGGGTGATGGCGTCGGCGCCCGACAGCAGATCGTAGAGCGACCCGGTGAACGTGCCCTCGGCACAGAACGAGCGCACGTGCTCTTCGCCGCCCGCGCTGACGTAGTACTCGCGCACGAGGCCCCGCTCGATGAAGGCGAGCTTCGTGGCGCGCTGCCCCGCGACGAGCAGGTGCTCGCCCGTGGCCAGGTCGAGCGGCGTGAAGTCGGCGAGCGCCCGGCCCACCGAGGCCGCGTCGACGGGCGCCAGGCGCTCGAGCGTTGCGCGCAGGCTCATGCGCTGTGCCGCCGCAGGTATTCGAGGCCCGCGGCCAGCAGCTGAGCGATGCCGCGCCTCGTGACGTGCAGCACCTTCTTCTTCTGCGCCGGGCCGGCGTTCGTGTACTGCATCGACACCTTGTGGTGCAGCTCGGAGGCGCCCCACAGCAGCACGAGGTCTGCCCACTCGAGGTCGGCCTTCGCGTGGTCGACGGTGCGGCGCTGCGTGCCGTCGACGAGGCGCAGCTCGAGCTGCGCGCCGAAGAGCCGCTCGAGCTCTTCCCACACCGAGGGTGAGCCCCCGACGATGCACAGCCGCCGCCGGCCGAACGCCGCCACGAAGTCGTGCGCGGCGCGCTGGTTGTCGCTGCCGCCGCAGCTCTGGCACGAGGGCTTCGGCTCGCACAGCACCGAGAGCTTGCCGCTGTGCGCGGCGGCCTGCACACACTCGGCGCTCTGGCAGTGCAGGTAGAGCTGCTCCGAGAGCACGGCCCGGGCTCGCGCGAGCTTCTCGTTCGAGAGGCGCTGCTTGCCCTGCCGGGTGAGGCCGGCCGCCTCGAGCGTCACCCGCGCCGTCGATCGCGCCTCGCTCGACCCGTAGCCCAGGCCCTTCAACCAATCGTCGATCGCGACGTCGGCGCTCACGCGCGCGAGCGGCCCCGCGCCTTGCCCTTCACGGCAGGGAGCGCGAACAGCTCTTCTTGGGTCGGCTCGAGGCCGAGCGCGCGCCGCACCGGGGCGAAGCTGCGGCGGTGAATCAGCAGGGCGCCGAGGCGCTCGAGGGCGTCTTGATGTTCGGGCGTCGGGTAGCCCTTGTGCGACGCAAACCCGTAGCCGGGGTGCTTCACGTCGAGCTCGTTCATCAGCTGGTCGCGGGTGGTCTTGGCGATCACGCTGGCGCCCGCGATCGACAGCGACAGCGCATCGCCGTGAATGATGCCCTTCTGCGGGCACTCGATGTGGGGAATCTTGCGGGCATCGACGAGGCAGAACTCGGGCTTCACGCCGAGGCCCTCGACGGCGCGCCGCATCGCGAGCAGGCCCGCGTGGTAGATGTTCAGCGCGTCGATCTCTTCGACGCTCGCCCAGCCGACGGCCCAGCACACGGCGTCGGCCTTCACGCGGGTCGCGAGCTCTTCGCGCTTGCCCTCGTCGAGAATCTTCTTCGAGTCGTCGAGGCCCTTGAGCCGGTAGCCCTTCGGCAGAATGCACGCGGCCGCCGTCACCGGCCCCGCGAGCGGCGCCATGCCGGCCTCGTCGACGCCGGCGATGAGCGTCACGCCCTGGGCGTAGAGCTCGTTCTCGTACCGCAGCATGTGCTTGAGGCGCTGGCCTTCGGCCCGGTTCGCCGAGGCCTTCGCCTTGACGGCCTTCACGAGCGCCTGGGCGCCCGCACGATCGTCGTTCGCGAGCTCGAAGAGCACGCCGCGAGGCAGACCCTTGCCTTCAGCGAGCCGCTCTCTCAGCGCAGCGAGAGAGCGACGCTTCACGGCGCCTCGAGCGTCAGCTTGACGCTCGACGGCATCACCGTGCAGTCGCACTCGCCGCACAGCACCTGAACGGTGAACGGGCGCTTCGTCGACAGGGCGCCGGCCGTCGCGGTGAAGTCGACGTGACCGTTGCCGATGTCGTCGGTGATGCCGCCGGCGAAGCCATTGCCGCCGGTGACGGCCTTGAGCTCCTGGCCCGACGACGTGTTGCGCACGAGCACCTCGGCGCCACCGATGGCCGCGCCGGTGTCGTCGACCGCCTGCACCGTGATGGGCGTCGGAGCGCCCTGGCACACCTGACGCGGGCGACCGCTGGGGCCGATCTCATAGACGGGGCTGCCGCCGCACCCTGCGGCACCAACGAGAACGGCGAGCATCGCGACGACGGGAACCAGACGCATCATGGGAGCGGCTCTTTACACGCTCTCGAGCGCCGTTCACAAGGTGGGGCGCTGATCGCTGCCGTCGTCCCAATGCGCGCCGAGCCAGCTCTTGTACGCGGCCTTCTGCTCTTCGGTCGGGCGGTCGATGCGCGCGAGGTAGACGGCGTCGGCCGGCTTCGCCGCGAGCGTCACGGTCACCTCGGTGAGGCGATCGCGCCGAAACACGGCCACCTTGACCTTGTCGCCGGGGCGCTTCTCTTCGCAGCGCGAGATGAGGCTCGGGGCGTCGACCTTGTTGCCGTCGAGCGCGACGATCTCGTCGTCGGCATAGATGCCGGCCTCCATCGCGGGTGAGCCGTCGAGCACCGAGGCGATGGCGGTGTTGTTCTTCGGCAGCACGCCGAGAAAGCCCTTCGGCCGGTCGTCGCCCGACGCCTTCGCCCGCGGAGCGCTGCCGCCCTTGTCGCTCGCCGACTCGCGCACGCGAAACCGCGCCTCGAGGCCGACGTGGGCGAGCACCGAGTAGTCGAGCTCTTCGGTGCTGCGCACGGTGCGATCGAAGAAGTGCTTCAGGCTCTGGCCGGCGACCTCGGTGGCCGCGGCCTCGACGCCGTCTTCGGGCACGCCGCTGCCGTCGCCCCAGCGCTGCCACATCAGGCGCATCACGTCGTCGAGGCTCTTGGCGTCGCGGGTCAGCCTTCGCAGCGTGAGGTCGAGCAGCAGGCAGGCGATCTCGCCCTTCAGGTAGTACGAGATGGCGGTGTTCACCGTGTTCTCGTCGGGGCGGTAGTGCTTCACCCACGAGAGGTACGACGCGTCGCCGAGCGTCAGCTGCTTGCGGCCGGGGGTGGCGTGCAGCGACGTGAGGCTCTCGCCCAGCCGGGTGAGGTAGCGCTGCGGGCCCATGAGGCCGGCGCGGCGCACGAGCAGGTTGTCGTAGTACGAGGTGCCGCCCTCGAAGGCCCAGAGCAGCGTCGTGTAGCTCTCTTGCGAGTAGTCGAACGGCACGAGCGCCTTGGGAATGATGCGCTTCACGTTCCACAGGTGGAAGTACTCGTGGCAGGCGAGGGTGAGGAAGTCTTCCCACCCCTTCGACGATGAGAGCCCGCTGCGCGGGTAGAGCAGGGCGGTCGACGCGCGGTGCTCGAGGCCGCCGCGGCCCTTGTCGGTGGCGTAGATGAAGAAGACGTAGCGCTTCATCGGCAGGCCGCCCCAGAACTGGGCCTGGGTCTCGACGATCTTCTGCAGGTCTGAGAGCAGCTTCTTCTCGTCGACCTGCGGGTCGCCCCAGGTGACGACCTCGTGGGGTACGTCGGCGGCCGTGAAGTGCAGCACCTGGTGCGGGCCGACCTCGAACGGGCTGTCGACGAGCTCGTCGTAGTCGTCGGCGACGAAGTCGGCGCCCTGCCGATCGAGCGCGCACGCCACGCTCCACCCCGGTGGCGCTTCGACCTCGACGCGGTGCTCGAGCTTTCGCAGCGCCTCGCAGTAGTAGAAGAGCGTCGCGCCGTTGAAGTAGCCGTGCGACCCGTCGAGGTGGCTCGTGCGCACCGTCAGCTCGTGCGCGTACACCTGGTAGCGAAGCCGAAAGGGGCGGCCGTTCGTGCGAACCGTAAAGCTGCGCTTGTCGACCCGCTTGAACGGCAGCTTCTGGCCGTCGACCGTCAGCGCGGCGAAGCCCTGCACGTGGCGTGAATATTCGCGCACGAGGTAGCTGCCCGGCGTCCACACGGGGAGGCACACGGTCACCTCGTCGGTCGAGGCGGGAAAGTCGGCCACCACGTCGAACAGGTGCGCGTGGGGCTTCGGCATCGAGACGCGATAGCTGACGGCCTGGCTCACCGCGCTACCTCTACGAGAACAGCTGCGCCCTGTCGATGCGCACGCGCACGTTTTCGCCGGGCTTCGGCCGCACGTGCGCCGGCGCGAGCGCGCGCATGAGGTGCCCCGCCACGTCGAAGCGCACCTCGGTCGAGTGCCCGAGGAACAGGCTCGCCACGACGCCGAGCTCGTTCGGCCCGTCGCCGACGGTCAGGGCCTCGGGGCGAATGACGAGGTGCCGGGCTGCCGCAGGGCGCTCGAGGTCGGCGGGCAGCACGAGCCGCCGGTCGCCGCAGACGAAGTCGGCCCCGTCGAGCCGGCCCTCGAGCACGTTCGCGCCGCCGACGAACGCGGCGACGAACGGCGTCTTCGGGCTCTCGTACAGCTCGCGCGGCGGAGCGAGCTGCTCGATGACCCCGTGGTTCATCACGGCGACCCGGTCGGCGAGCGCGAGCGCCTCGTTTTGATCGTGCGTGACGTAGATCATGGTGGTGCCCAGACGTGCGCGCAGCGCCGCGATCTCGGCGCGCAGATCTTCGCGCAGCGCCGCGTCGAGGTTCGACAGCGGCTCGTCGAGCAGCAGCACCTTCGGTGACGCCACCAGCGCGCGCGCCAGGGCCACCCGCTGCAGCTGGCCGCCGCTCAGCGCGTGCGGCATGCGCTGGGCGAGCGCGTCGAGGCGCACCCAGCCGAGCGCCTGGCGAACGAGCGCCTCACGCCCGGCCACCCCCTTGAGCTTCAGCGGGTACTCGACGTTCTCGGCCACCGTCTTGTGCGGCCAGATGGCGTAGCTCTGAAACACCATGCCGAGCCCGCGCGCCTCGGGGGGCTGCCCGGTCACGAGCGCGCCGTCGATGTGCACCCGGCCGGCGTCGGCGTGCTCGAGGCCGGCGATGATTCTCAGGGTCGTGGTCTTGCCGCAGCCCGACGGGCCGAGCAGCGCGATCATCTCGCCGCGCGCGACCTCGAGCGACAGGCCCTTCACCACCGGCGTCTCGCCGTACGACTTGTGCACCTGCTCGAGCGAGACCATGGCCGTCACGCGTCGACCCTTCGCGCCACGAGCGCGGCGCGCGTGCCCAGCACCGCGAGCACGAACAGCACGAACGCACAGGCGATGACGGCGGCCGAGGCGGGGTCGGCGTAGCTCTGCAGCTCGAACAGCAGGGTGCCCAGCACGTCGCGGCCCGGCGGCACCAGCAGCACCGCGAGCGTGAGCTCGGTCGCGCAGGTGAGAAAGGTGAGGGTGAACGCCGCGGCGAGCGGGCCTTTCAGCTGCGGGACCACGGCGTCGACGAAGGCGCGCAGCGGGCCCGCGCCGCTGACGCGCGCCGCTTCGGCGAGCGAGGGGTCGACCCGCGCGAGCCCTTCGGCGGCGTTGCGCGTGCCGAACGCGAGGTGCTTCGCGACCCACGCGAGCAGCAAGAGCCACAGCGTGTTCGCGAGCGCGAGCACCAGCGCGAACGAGTCGAAGAACACGAACCGCAGGTCGCGCGAGAAGGCCGCGAGCAGCGCGATCGCGAGCACGGTGCCCGGCACGGCGTACGGCCACGCGGCGAGCAGCTCGGCGGCGTGGCCGAGCGCGGCCGAGCGCCTGCGAATCATCGAGAGCACGAGGCCGAGCGTGGTCACCGCCGCCGCTGCGGCGAGCGAGAGTGCGACGCTGTTCACCGTGGCCGAGAGCGTGCGCGGGTCGGCGAGCACGCGGCCCCAGTGCGAGACGGTGAGGTCGCCGGCCGGCGTCGTCAGCGACGCGAGCGCGACGGCGAGCAGCGGCGCGACGACGAGCACGAGCGCGAGCGCGATGACCGCGGCCGAGAGCGGCGTGCGCAACGGCCCGAGCTGCAGCGCGCGCTGCTTCAGGCCCTTGCCCGAGAGCAGCGCCGTGCGGCCCGAGCGGCCGAGCAGGCGGCTCAAGAGCAGCACGACGACCGCCATCGCGAGGAGCAACAGGCTGTAGGCGGCGGCGTTCCACAGGCCCGCCGGGCCCATCAACATCTCGGCGTAGATGCGCGTGGTGAGCGTCGGCGTCGGCGGCGTCGCGGTGACGCCGAGCAGGTACGGCACGCCGAACGCCGCGGCGGCGAAGAGAAAGACGAGCGCCGCGCCCGAGGCGGCAGCAGGCAGTGCGAGGCGCACCGGCACCGCGAGGTGGGTGCGCACGGGGCCCGCGCCGAAATCGCGCGCCGCCTCTGCGTGCGACGGGTCGAGGCGCGCGAGCACTGCGGCGGCCGGCAGCATCACGAGCGGCAGGCCGGCGGCGCCGAGCACGAACGCGACGCCGAAGCCCGAGTAGATGTCGACGGTGCCCGCGCCGAGCGCCCGGTTGAGCAGACCGGCTCTCGGGTTCGCGAGCGCGACCCACCCCATGCCCCAGATGAACGGGGGTATCGCGGTGGGCAGCGTGAACGCCGCGCGCAGGGCGTGTCGATGGGGCAGGTCGGTGCGCTCGAGCAGCACCGCGAGCGGCAGGCCGAGCACGAAGCTCATCGCCGCGGCGCCGGTCGAGGTGACGAGCGTGCCGCGCAAGGCCTGGAGCGTCGCCGGGCTCGACCAGAGCGACCAGAGGCCGAGCTCGCCGGCCGCGCTCGCCGCGCGGGCGACGAGGACCAGCAGCGGCACCGCGGTGAACGCCACCAGCAGCGAGAGCAGACCGACGGCGGCGAGCTTGAATGCGGCCTCACCTCGACCCGGCCTCATCGTGAGAACGCCTCCTGGAAGGCGCCCTTCACCTTCGCGCCGTCGCGCTCGCCGCGGTCGAGCAGGGCGTCGCTCCACGGCATCGACGACTTCACGAGCTCGCTCGAGCTCCGCTCGCCGCGCGGCCCCGGCAGGCGGGGGTCGACGGCGTGCATGTCGCCGGGGCTTACGATGAGGTCTTGTGCGGCCTTCGACAGCAGAACGTCGGTGACCGCCCTGGCGGCGACGGGGTTTTTCGAGCTCTGAAAGATGCCCACGAAGCCGGGCACCACGACGGCGCCGTCTGAAGGCCAGGCGATCTCGATGGGCGAGCCTTTCGCCTTCGCGGCGAGCGCGTTCTCGAGCAGCAGCACCCCGACCTTCGCCTCGCCGCCCTCGAGCTTCTGCAGCACCGCCGCGTTGCCGCCGGCGACCCGCGCGTCGTTCGCGCGCAGCGCGGCGAACCAGGGGGCGCCATAGGCGGTCTGCATGAAGACCGCCCAGGTGAACGCGGTGCCCGAGGTCAGCGGGTCACCGAGCGCGACCTCACCCTTGAACCGCGGCTCGGTGAGGGCAGACCACGACGTCGGCGGCATCTCGAGCTCTCTGCGGTGCACGAGCACCATCGTCGAGAGGCGCAGCGACGTGTACGCGCCGTCGAGGTCGACGAGCTCTCTCGGCGTGCGCAGCGCGTTCGGCGAGACGTAGCGCATCAGGCGCTGCTCGCGCTTGAGCCGCGCGTAGAGAAACGGGTCAGACGTCGCCAGCAGATCGGCCTGGGTGCCCCCGGCCGACAGCTCGGCCTCGAGGCGGTTCAGCACCTTCTCGCTGCCGGCCTGAAACCAGTGCACCTTGACCCGGGGCAGCTCGCGCTGGAGCAGGGGCTCGAGGCTGTCGAGCACGTGGCGGTACATCGAGGTGTAGACCCAGACGTCACCTTCGGGGGTTGCAGCGGCGCACGTCGACGTGCGCGCCGGGGCCGC
>JAEUJP010000886.1 GCA_016793725.1 Myxococcaceae bacterium
GAGCCCCACTCGAAGGCATGCACCGAGCGGGGTTGCCAGTCGAAGCCGGTCTGCATCGAACACCGGTGCGCCATGAGCGTGGGCGAGCAGGTTCGGCGCAACTTCGAGGTCGTGGGCCGGCAGAGCTGCGAGAAGGCGCTCGACTGCGCCGCCGTAGAGGTCGGCGGGCGGCGTCGAGCGCTCGGCACCGGGTTGCTGATGGAGTACCTGACCGAGTGTCGGGGCTCCAACGGCGCGAAGTGCGAGCTCGACCCGAGCGCGTTCGCCGGCGCCCGCTGCGACCGCATCGACGGGGGAGCCGGCACCTGTGAGGTGAACCCTTGAGACGACCTCGGAGGCTCAGTCTGGCTCGCAGCGCTGGCGGCGCCATCGTGGGGTTGCTGGTCTCTCTGTCGCTCGTGGGCGCACCAGCCAGTGCGTGCGACTGCGACGGGCCGAGCGACGGGGCGGTTGGCGCGCGGCTGCGCCTCGACCACGTCGTCCGCGGGCGTGTGCTTGCGGTCGAGCCCGACCTCAAGAGGCAGAGGGCCCGCGTGGCGCTGCGCGTGGCCCAGTCATGGAAGGGGGCGCCGGCCGGCAAGGAGCTCACCTTCGAGCTGGACACCTCGGACTGCGGCTTCGAGCTCTTGCCCGGAGACGACGCGCTCATCTTCGCGCCGGCCGGCCTCGTGGTCGAGGGCTGCGCCGACCAGCGGTCGGCGCGCGGCTCACTGGGACAGCGCCTGGTGGCCGACACGACCGCGCTCGGGCCCGCGCTCTCATCGACCCGAATCGACGCGCTGCCCAGCGCCGGCCCGCGGGTGCGCTTCGAGGGAAAAGTCGACGCGAACCTGAGCACCCAGCGACCGGTCGTGCGAGCTCGGGTCAGCACGGCCACAGAGGGCACGAAGCCTGGCGAGCTGCTCGTCGTACAGTCGCCGGTCGGCGACTGCGCAGCGCCGCTCGACTTCCGCATGGGAGACTTCGTCGTCGTGACGGGCTACCGATGGGGCGACGTCATCGTGGTGTCGAGGTGCCTCGAGGGCAGCAGCGCCGCTCGCAAGTAGGGCGCGCCCCGTACATTCCGCTCCACCCTCGCCTCCGACAGCCCGAGGTCAGCGCACGAGCTTCACGTTGAACATCGGCGACTTCAGCGCGCCGTACAGCCGCACCCACAGCGGCACGTACATCTCGAGCCCTCGCGCCTGCGAGATGTCGCCCAGGTCGACGACGTCTTTCCAACCGAAGCTCTGCAGCACCCGCGTCACCTGCGCCTTCGCGCCGGCGTCGTTGCCGGCCACGAACATCGTGTGGTCGCCGCCGGCGAGCTGCCCCGGGTCGACCATCAGGTACGCGTTCACCGTGTTCAGCGTCTTCACCACCTTGGCCTCGGGGAACGCGCGCTGCACCTGCTCGCCGAGCGAGTCGGTGTTCGACACCGTGAGCGACGGCGGCATGCCCTTCGAGAAGTCGAGCGGGTTCGAGATGTCGAGCATCACCTTGCCGGCGAGCGCGGCCTGACCCGCGAGCGTCAGCCCCGCGAGAGCCCCGTGACCCGACAGCGCGTTGACGATGAGCTCGCCGTGTCGCGCCGCCTCGGCGAACGTGGTGAGCACGACCTTGGGGTTCGCCTCGAGCCAGGTGCGCAGCGGAGGCCCGCCCGCCATGTCGGGCTCGCTGCGAGCGAGCGTGGCCTTCGGGTCTCGTGTGCCCATCTGCACCGCGTGACCCAACGCCGAGAGCCTGCCTGCCAGTGCCTTCGCCACGACCCCGGTACCGAGAACTGCGACGTTCATGACTGCTCCTTTCGAACGGCAGGGTACCGGGCACACCATGGGTCAACAATGGTCGTCTGGGAAAGACATTGTTAACTTTGCGTCAACATGGACCCGTTTGCGGGAGTGCTGACGTTCGTGCGCACCGCCGAGGCGCGCAGCTTCAGCCGCGCCGCGGCGGCGCTCGGGGTGACGACGGCCGCGGTGAGCAAGGCGGTGAAGCGGCTGGAAGACGAGCTCGGCGTGAGGCTCTTGGAGCGCAGCTCGAGATCTGTCGCGCTCACCCGCGAGGGTGAGCTCTTTCTCGAGCGCAGCCGGCAGGCCGTCTTCTTCGTGCAGGGGGCCCGCGAAGCGCTGAAGGGGGCGGCGCGCGAGCCACACGGCGCGCTGGCCGTGACGCTGCCGTTCATTCTCGCCCCATTCATCGTCCCTCAGCTCGGGCGGCTGACGGCGCAGTACCCACGCCTCTCGTTGCGGCTGAGCCTGACCGACCGACTGGCCCGGCTGCCCGAGGAGGGCATCGACGTGGCCATTCGTATGGGGCGGCTCGCGAGCTCGAGCCTCGTCTCGCGCCTGCTGCGGCGAACCCAGTGGGTGACGGTGGG
Source organism: Myxococcaceae bacterium (assembly GCA_016793725.1). Classification (GTDB taxonomy): domain Bacteria; phylum Myxococcota; class Myxococcia; order Myxococcales; family Myxococcaceae; genus Xiheicaenimonas; species Xiheicaenimonas phototrophica. The sequence goes on from JAEUJP010000886.1 coordinate 2,360, forward strand.
CGCGCCCCTGTACCTCGCCGCGCGACCGGCGCTGCGCAACCCCGCCGAGCTCGTCGAGCACAACTGCCTGCGCTTCGTCGGCCCCGACGGCAAGGCCCGGCCGTGGGCCTTCCGCGCTGACGGCCGGGCGTCGACGGTGCGCGTCGGCGGGAACCTTCAGGTCGACCACGGCAGTCAGCTGGTGGTGGCTGCCGAGGCGGGGCAAGGTCTTGCCCAGGTGCTCGACTTCATGGTGGTCGACGCGCTGCAGGCCGGCCGCCTCGTCGAGGTGTTGGGCGCGTTCGCCACCAGCGGGCCGCCCATCTACGCGGTGACGACGCCGGGGCGCGCCGCGTCGCCGAACGTGCGCGCGTTCATTCGCTTCGCCGTGGAGTGCCTGCGGGCCTGAGCGCGCCGTCAATAGACCTCGAACGCGACGTCGTCGCGGTCGTTGTACGGGCCGGCGGCGCAGGCGGTGGCCGACCCCTGGTATCGGAACTGCGCGCGAACGGCAGCGAGCGACGCAAACCCGCTGGGAATCGTGGCGGTCGCGGTGAGGGTGTTGAGACCGGCCCGAGTCGGCGTGCGCGTCGCCACCAGCTGCCAGGTGGGGTTGGCCGCGTCGGCCGCGATGAAGATGTCGAGCTTGTCGGTCGTGAACGCCGACCACGCCCACACGTCGACCAGCACGTTCACCTGCCCGCCACGCGTCATCGAATCGCCGGTCGCGGAGTAGACGCGCACCGCTTCGATCGACTCGTCTGCGAGGTAGGTGCCGGAGTTGCCGTCGGCGCACGTGACGCCGGCGGTCTTCAGCGCGTTGGGGGTGCCCACCTCGGGGCGACGGGTGCCGCGGCCCATCGCGTAGCTGGTGCAACCGCCACTGAACGCCGACCTGCAGGTCGGCACACCGAGCGTCGGCTCGAAGGTGGCGACCCGCTGAGCCACGAGCTCCGTGCCGCTGACGAGGTTGCCTCCGAACACTCCGTCACTGCCGCCTGCGACCAACAACCGCCCGTCGGTCGTGAGGGCACCCGCAATTCCGGCGCGGGGCTGCGAGAGGCTCTCTTGATTCCATGGGTCTTTGAGCTGCATCGTGTCGAGGTCGACCCACTCGACGCGAGCCCCGACCTGCTGGGTGGTGAACGCACCGTTCACCACGGGCCACTTCACGCCGCCAGCGACGACGAGCGTGCGGCCGTCTTCGAGCAACGCCGCGGCGGCGCCCTGCATGTGGCCCTCTTGCATGTCGACCGTGGCCCACGAGTTGGTGTCGGCCGAATAGACGTCGATCGCGCGATCGCAGTGGTGCACTCCGCAGAAGTCCGTATCGACCGCGGCCACCCGAGCTCCCGAGAGCCCGAACAGCTGCGGCCGCACCCGCGAGACGGGCGACGCAGCCGCCGGCTGCCAGGTGCCGGTGGCCGGCGAAAAGATTGCCGCGGCATTCGACGAGCTCGCGAAGACGCGACCGTCTGACAACCGGGTCGCCGACATGAACCCAGACAGCGGAGGAGCCGCGACCGCAGCCCACGTATCGTTGGGAGTGCCAGGTGTGAAGCGCCAGGCCGCCGTCGCTGCCCCGCTGCGGCCCAGCACGAGCACCTCTCCGGTCGTGAGCGTCGCGAGGGCGGGGTCACCGATGGGGCCCCCCGGGGGCGAAGCCGCGACCACCGCCCCGGTCGCCAGGTTGGCGGTGAAGACGCCGGAGTCGTCCACCACGAGCACGCGGCCCCCCGGCAGCAATGCGCTGCGCACGAAGCGGCTCGGCACCACTGGCAGCAGCGGCCCGTTGCTCCACAGGTTGCGGTGCACCGAGTACAGCTCCATGCGCGCGACGCCGTTGCCGAAGGTGTCTTGCCCGCCGACCACGAGAACGCGGCCATCGGGCAGGGTCAGCGCCTGCGCACCCCGGCGCGCGACTCCCATCGCGGCGGTTCCCGTCACCAGACGAGACTCCACGACGCCCTCGTCCGACTGCAGCCGCGCCGCCAGCCCGGGCGACTCATCGCCCAGGTCCGTCACGTAGCCCTCGCAGGCGGCGAGGCTCAGGGCGGTGACGATGCGGCTCAACTTGTCGAACTTCGGCCATTTGCGGCTCATGTCGGGGCTCCTTCGAAGCGAAGTGTGAGGTTCGACGAGGTGAAACCCCCAGCTCGCCGGTTGTCACATCTGCCGTAGACTCGGCGCATCAGCATGACGCGTGCCCTCGTCGACGAGGTTCTGCGAGCCGGCGAGGCCAGTTGGCCCGGCGTCGTGCTCTCGCGGGCGGCGCTGGCGGGCCACCTCCAGCGGTTGGGTGCAGCGGGCCCTGCGCACTACGCCGACGCCTATCTCGCCGCGGCAGTGGTCGAGGGCATACCCGCGGCGCAGGTGGCTGCCGATGCGATTCTGGTGCGAGCGGTGCGGCGGTGCGCGCGTCGCGTCGGCGAGGTGCAGGCCTTCGTACCCGAGGCGCTCCAGGCCCTGCGCCTGCGTCTGTTCACCGCGCGCGACGGCCGCGGCTCGGCGCTCCTGGGCTACGACGGAGCAGGCCCGTTGAACGGTTGGCTGCGTACGGCTGCAGTGCGCGAGCTGTTGCGGCAGCGGGGCCTCAAGCGGCACGACGACGCCCTCGACACGGGAGTGCTCGAGCGGCTGCCCGCCGAGGAGCGCGACCCCGAGCTGTCGATGCTGCGCGCGACCCTGCGCCCACACTTCAAGGCCGCCCTGCGCGCGGCACTCGATCACCTGCCGGCGCGGGAGCGAGCGCTCTTGCTGTTGGTGTACCTCGACGGCGTCGCGCTGACGGACCTGTCGAAGATGTACCGCCAGCACCGCGTCACACTGGCCCGGCACCTGGCCGCCGCTCGGCAGTCGCTGATGCTCGAAACTCGACGCAGACTGAGCGACCTGAGTGGGGTGCCGGAGTCAGACCTCGCGCCGTTGATGGCCGCCGTGCAGACCGGGCTCACCGATCTGCGCGCGTTGCTGCAATGAGCGCGACGACCTGACGGCTGACGTCGAGGCGACGAACCGAGTGGCCCTCACTTGAGCTGGTAGCGTTTCGCCGTGGTCCGCGCGGGCTCGATGTCGATGTCGACCTCGATGTCGATGCCCTCGGAGTCGTTCTTGAGCCGCAGCCGGTGGTGCCCAGCGGGCATGGCGATCTCGACGAGCGGCGTCTCGCCCAGCAGTCGCTTGCCCCAATACACCTGCGTCCACGGCTCGGACTCGACGGTGAGCGCCCCCCGCCGCGCGGCCGACTTCGTGCGGCCACCGTCGAGCACGACGGGCCTGGGCGGTGGGGCGACCGGTTCGGCGGGCTCAGCAGAAGTGACGTCGAGCGGCCCGTCGCCGCCGGCAGCGCCGGTTGGCGCGGCCGTCGGGGGCACGGCGAAATCGGTCGGTGGCGGCAGTGAGGGCCGCCACAGCAGCACGGCCGCCGTGCCCGCCGATGCCATCACGATCGCTGTCGCCGCGAGCCATGCCCGGCTCGGTCTGGGGCTGGGCGAAGCCGGCACACGTGCCTCGGCGGCGACGGCGCTCGGCGCCGCAGCTTCGCGAGGCGTGACCGGCGGCGCGACGGTGAGCGCGCGGTGCATCTGCGGCAGAGCAGAGATCTCTTCACGGAACGCGCGCTGCATGACCGCCGAGAGGTCGTCTGATGGCCCGGGCTGGCCCTCGAGCCAGTCGCCCAGCGCGGCCGCGAGCTCGGCGCCGTCAGCGAAGCGTGCGTGCGGCGACCGGTCGAGCGCTCGGGACACGAGCGTGGCCAGCGCGGGGTCGACGCCTGGCACCACTTCCCCGAGCCCGAGGAAAGGGCCGGTCTGCACCACCAGCCGTTTCAAGATGGCGACCTCGTCGATCTCGGGGTGCAGCCGTCGCCCGGCGATCAGCTCCCACAACACCACACCCAATGAAAACACGTCGGAGCGCGCGTCGAGCGGGTTGCCCGCCGCCTGCTCGGGGCTCATGTAGGCGAGCTTGCCACGCACCAGCCCGGTGGCCGTGCGTGAGGGTCGGCCCGCCACCAGCGCGATGCCGAAGTCGAGCACCTTCACCTGCCCGTCGTACGTGAGCAGCAGGTTCTGAGGTGAGACGTCGCGGTGAACGATGTTCAGCGGCTGCCCATCGAGCCCCCGCTTGCGGTGGGCGTAGCCCAGGCCACGTGCGGCGCCGATGATGATCTCAACCGCGACCCGAAGGCTCAGCGCCTGCTGGTTCGCCAACCGGCTCGCGACACGGCTCAGGCTCTGGCCGGGCAGATATTCCATCACCAGAAAGTGCGAGCCGCCGTGCTCCCCGAGCGCGAACAACTGCACGATGTTCGGGTGGTGCAGCTGCGCGGCGATGCGCGCTTCGTCGAGAAACAGGCTCGCGCGCAGCGGGTCATCTTCCTCGCTCGCGATCACCCGCTTGATGACCACCAGCCGCTCGAACGCTCCGGCCCCGCGCTCGATGGCGAGCCAGATTTCCCCCATGCCGCCGCGCGCAATTTCCTTGAGCAGCTGGTGCGCACCGAGTTGGGTGCCGGGCAGCCACGCGCCAGCAGCAGCGGTTGCCGAGCCGGCCGCTCGGGGGCCGGGTGGGTGTGCCCTCGGCGACTCGGGCCCCGTCTGTGATGCCTTGAGCGCGCCAGCCAGCGCGATACGGCATTGGGGGCACTCCGAGATGTGCAGCTCCGAGCGGGCCAGCTCGTCGGTGGCGAGCAGGCCCAGGCTCAGTCGATGCAGCACTCCGGTCGAGAGGTGTTCAGCCAAGGAAGGCGCTCTAGCAACGCCCTGCTGCTCACCGACGTCATGGCCCGAGCGCCCGAACACGCTACACTCGACGCCGATGGTACCGGTCTGGCTGGCAGTGCTGGCGGCGGCGATCGACCCGTCGCCCGGGGCACAGCTGCTCGAGCGCGCCGAGCGTGAGCTCAGCGAGCTCAAATACACCCAGGCGCTCGTCACCCTGAACGCGCTCGAGGCCTCGCGCGACCTCACGCGCGCCCAGGTGGTTCGGGCCCTGGTGGTGGCAGGCCGTGTCAAGGCGGCCTTGGGCCGGCAGGCCGAGGCGCGCGACGCCTTCGTGCGGCTGTTGGAGGTCGAGCAGGGCTACCGGCTCGAAGGTCGGGCGTCGCCGAAGATCACGAGCCCGTTCTACGAAGCGAAGGCGCTCGCCCGCCCCCTGCGGCTCGAGCTTGGGGCCAGCTCACGCGACGGCCGATGGGCTGAGGTGACGGTTACGCTTTCAGGCAATCTCGCCCGGGTGAAGCGCGTGCGCCTTCGAATCGACGAAGACGGCGCTGCGCGCGAGCTGCTGCTCGAGGCGCGCGCCAGCCAGCGGTTCGCGCTCAGCGCGCGCAAGGGCCAGGTGGTCGCCTCGCTCGAAGACTCGAATGGCTGGGTGCTCGCCGAGGCGATACACACGCTCGACGAACTGCCCGTCGCCGCGCCCGTCGCGCTCGAGCCGAAACCCGCCCCAACGCTCGATTCACGAGTCGTGGCGGTCGAGGTCGCCCCGGCGAAGGTGGCCCGCCTGCGGCCATTGGCCTTCGGGCTCTTCGCCGCCGGGGTCGCTTCGGCGGGTGCCGGCCTCGGCGCCTGGGTGAAGGGCGCCAACTCGCGCGCCGAGCTCGTTCGCGCGATCAGCGGCTCCAGCGACGGCGTGCTGCCGCTGGCGCGCTCGCGTGCCGAGGCGCTCAACGGCGAGGTTCGAGACTTCGGGCTCGCCGCGGGCGTCGTCTGGACCATCGCAGCAGCGTTGGCGATCGCGGGTGTCGTCATCTTCATTGCGGGTGCGCCGTGATGCACACGCCGCCCTGGCGTGCTCTTCCAGCCCGCGGCCGGTGGCTTTCAGCAGTCGTCGCCCTGTCGGCTTGTCTCGAACCCATCGATCTCTCGCAGTACAACTTCAGCTGCGAAGACGCTCGCGACTGCGCGGCAGGTCAGGCCTGCGTGCAACAGCGCTGCGTCGAACCCGACGGCGGCCCCGCTGCAGGTGGCGGAAATACCGCCGGCGGAGACACCGCGGGGGGAAACACGGCCGGCGGAGGCGCAGCCGGCGGAACCACGGCCGGCGGAAATACGGCCGGCGGAAATACGGCCGGCGGAACCACGGCCGGCGGAACCACGGCCGGCGGAACCACGGCTGGCGGAACCACGGCTGGCGGAACCACGGCCGGCGGAAACACGGCTGGCGGAAACACGGCCGGCGGGGGCGCCGCCTTCCCCAGCGGCAACTGCACCGACGGCTGGTGCTGGGTACACCCCACGCCGATCGGTGTGGACTATGCGCAGATGGTCTCGCCGTCGCTCGCGATCGGCTCGAACGGCGCGGGTCTGCTCATCACCGACGGTGGCGCGTACACGTACCTGCCGGACTATGGAACCGGCGCGTGCTTCGGTGGCGCGTTGGTGAATGCAGAGCCCTGGCTGCTCTGCGACAACGGAGTGCTGCGCTTCGGAGCGACGCCGCAGCTGCTCGCTGCACCGACGACCGGGTCACAGTTCAACACTTCGTTGATGGCGTCTTCGGACGGTACGGGGTGGCTCCTCGCCGGGTCCGTGCCGTATCGCCGTCAAAGCGGCGGGTGGGTAGCGATACCCCAGCTGCCGGCGTGCCAGGGGCTGAGCCAATTCCAACCGATCGGGTCGACCGAGGGGCTGTTCAGCTGCGCGGTCTTCACCGGCGGAGAACAGGCGGCAGTGGTCCACCGCGTCTCGATGAGCAGCGCCCCGCAGCTGTTGGTCGTCATCGACGGCGGAGCGATGCTGTCGGCACGTTCGACCGACCCCGTCTTCGTCGCCGACCCGCCGGGCAACTCCACCCACGCGCTGCTCGACCTCGACGACGGAGGGCTCTCTGCGGCGGCCTTGCCGGTCTCAGGGCTGGTCAAGTTCTCGAGCGATTCGCAGGCCTACATCGCGGGCGCCGAGCTGTATCGCTTCGAGCTGGGCTCGTGGGTTCGGGTGCCGTCGGTTCAGGGTGAAGCGCAGTATGACCTTCGCGGCAGCTCGGGAGTTCGAGTGCGAGGTGGAGCGCTCACGCTCTTCAACGCCACGGTCTCGTCGCGGCTGTCGACGTCGGTCGTCCCCGAGGCGCTGCTCTCACCGTACTCGCTCCCGGAGCTCTTCACGGGCCCCCTGCCGACGCCGCGGGTGCGGTACGGACAGGCCGTGTTCGAGGTCGGCAGCGGCGGCGAGCTCACGCCCGCGTTCACCTTGCCGTCGTCGTTCGGCCGCGTCGCCGGGCGCAGAGACGGGGGGGTCGCCCAGCTCGATGCGACGCGACTGCAGCGGCTGATCGGCGGCACCTACTTCACGACGAACCTGCCGGTCGGCAACCCCAACACGGTTTTTCCTGCTGCGGCCGGCCGCTGGGTCGTCGGGGCCGACAACGCGCTCGTGCTCGTCGAGGCCGACGGCGGGGCTCGGCGCATCGACGTGCTCGACGGTGGCAACCAACGTCAGCAGCTCGTCTCACCCACCGAGCTGGTGGTGCGCGGCGGAAATACGCTCGCGCAGCAGCGCGCGGTGCTGATCGATCTCGTGGATCTCGGCACGCAGGTGGTGCCGCTGCCACCGGGCGAGTTCTCGTATGGGCTGTGCCGCATGGGTGGGCGGTGGTTCGTCGGGGTCGACAACGGGGTGCGGGTGTCGACCGACGCAGGTTGGCAGCTGCTCCCCGGCCCATGGTCGATCGACCTCACCTGCTGGGAGAACCGCGGCCAACTCTTCGTCTCGCAGGCCGGGCGGCTGTACGACGTGACGAGCGGGGCGTGGCTCCCCGCTCGCAGCCCCACTCGCGGCCTGGGCTTCGTCGCCGAAGATGTTCGCCTGTGGGTCACCGGCTCAGGCGGCACCGTCGTGGTGCGCCCCTGAGCACCGCCGCCAACACACGCCGCGCGCGAAAAGACCTGATCGATCGAACGATCTCGAGGCCTTGAGCAGCGCAACCCCCATCGATGCGACGATTCCCGAGCCGAGCCGTCGTTCGGTGCGGTCTGTCGGTCACCTCACTCCCTGGAGTCGAACGCTCATGAAACTCGCCCTGATTTCCCTCGCCGTCTTGCTGTGGTCGCCAGCTCCCCGACAGCAGCCCGTCACTGAAGGAGCGACCGCGAGCGGGCCGCGTGCGATCGGCGACGACGCCGCGACGAAGTGCAAGCGCAAGTGCAACTCGAAGTGCGACGGCGCGAACAACAAGTCGAAGTGCGTCGCCGAGTGTCGTCGCGCCTGCGACGAGTGACCCCGTCAGCGTCGAAGCCAGCCGCTCCTGCCTTGAAGCGCGCGAAACGCAAGCTCGCCGCCGCAGGAGCGGTGGCGTTGTTGGCGGGCCTTGCCGGGTGGCGGTCGCGCCCGCCCGAGCGCTTGCCCGACGCGATCAACATCACGCCAGCGCCGGGCATCGAGCCGGCCGAACGGCGGCCTCTCGCAGTGAGCGAGCGCGCGGCCTATTTCGTGCGAGACCTGGGAGTACCCGTCGCCGGCGCCTCGGTGCGCGTCGCGCGAAGTCACGCGGCGCAGCTGCAGCGACACGCATGGCTCGGGTGTCAGAGCCGGAGCCGAACCGAGCCCCTCGACGCCGCGTGCCAAGACCCCCTGCTGGAGCGGGCCTTCGCCGCGGTGCTCAGCAGCCGTGAGGCCGACCTCGAGGTGTTGACCGAGACGACGACCGACGCGGCCGGCCGCTTCGAGTTGCCGAGCTTCGGCTCGGCTTCGGCCCTCACGGTGCTGGCAAGCGCGGTCGGGCGTACCGGCCGAACCGACGGCCTCAACGACGTCGAGCTCGGTGAGACGCGGCGCTTCGTCGCCACCGTGACGGGTGCGGGTGGCGAGCACGTGGAGGGCGCGAGGCTGGTCATCGCCTCGCTCGCCGACGGGCGCCACGAAGAGGCGATGAGCGACGCCGACGGCGTCGCGACCGTGGTTGGGCTCCCCCAAGGCGATGAGGTGGTGGCGCTCGTCGAGGCGCCGGGCTTCATGCCCTGGCTGAAACGCCTGACCACGGAGCTCTACGAAAAAGAGGTGGTGCTCGAGGTGGCGCTCGTAGCGCCGCGCCGCCTCACCGGGTTGGTGCTCGATGGCGCACGCCCGGTGGCGCTTGCCGAAGTGAGGCTGTCGTCGGCCCAGGCCGAGCTGCGCTGGAGTCAGGTGACCGACGCGCGCGGCCGCTTCGGCTTCGACGAGCTGCCCGCCGACGAGTACGAGCTCGAGGCGCTCTCGGTGAGCGGGCGCGCCAGCGCGGCGGTGAAGCTCGAGCCGCTCAGCGACCGCGATGTCGTGCTGAGGCTCCGCGCGGGGCCTTCGCTGAGCGGCGTCGTACTCGACGACCTCGGCGCCCCCATTGGCGGAGCACGGGTCGAGGTCTCGCGCGACGGGGTCGCACGCAGCGCGACCACGGCCTCCGACGGCACGTTCTCGTTCTCGCACGTTCACGCCGCTCGAATGTGGCTCACCGCTTCGGCGAAGGGCCACCAGGCGCTCCAGAGGGGGGTCTTTCGCGATCGAGGTGGGTGGCTCACGCGGGTCGGCCCCGCGCTGCCGGACGTGAGGGTCGTCGCGGTCATCGAGCTCCGTCTGCTGCGCGTGCGCCCGCTGGCGCTGCGCGTCGTCGATGCGGCAGGTGCGCCCGTGCCGGAGTTCGAGGTCGAGGTGTCATCGAGCGACCACGCTGAGCGCTACGACCGGGGCGACGGCGCCGACGGGGGCTTCGTAGCGTCGGTGCCCTTCATGCCAGCGGAAGTTCTGGTCGACGCCGAGGGGTTTGCGCCGACGACGCGCCCGGTCGATGCCGCGACGCGCGCGCTGACGGTGACGCTCGAACGCGAGGGCAGGCTCGAAGGCCTCGTGCTCGACGTCGAGCGGCGCGCGCTGAACGACGGGGTCGTCACGCTCGTCGATGCCAGGCGCCGACGGCGAACGGTCGTCACCGACGCCGCCGGCCGCTTCCTCTTCGAAGGAGTCGCTGCGGGTCGACATGAGGTCGAGGTTTCAGCTTCGGCCTCCGAGCCCGTGACGCCCGGCTGCGACATCGAGGAGTGGGCGCCGTTGAGGGCGTTCGTCGACGTGAGCGCCTCCGGCACCACACACGTCGAAGTGGTAGCTCGCGACCGCGCCCGCATCGAGGGCACGCTGACGGTTGGCGACGAGCGCGCGTGGCTCGAGGCCTCCTGGGGCGACCCAGATGGCGGCACTTCGGCTCGGGCACTGCTCGGCTTCGACGGCCGGGCGGGAACCAGGCGCTTCTGCCTGGCGGGGCTACCGGCCGGCCCCGTGACGCTGAGCGCCGAGCTCACGCGCGGCGGCGCCGAAATAAGCCGGGTGGTCGAGGCGCCCGCGACCGGGGTCGCGCTCAACGCCGGCCCGTTGCCGCGGGTCACAGGCACGGTGCTCCACGCCGACGGCCGCCCCGCGCACCGGTTCTCGGTGAACGGCCGCGAGCTCACGAGCGCCGATGGGCGCTTCGACCTGGCGCTGACCGAGACCCATCTGCCCGTCATGATTCGCGCCCCGGGCTACGCTGCGAGCCTCGTTCAGCCGCCGCCGCGGGGTGGTGACCTGGGCCGCGTGATGCTGCGCCACGGCCCGGCACTGCGCGGGCGGGTGCTCGACGCGCGCGACGCCGCCCCGATACTGGGGGCCAAGGTCGGGCTCGTGAGCGCCGAAGGTCTCGAGCTCGACGAGGCCTTCGCCGACTCCGACGGGTGGTTCGAGTTCGCCCAGGCGTGGGAAGGGGCGGCGGGAGTCGAGGTGGTCATGTACGGGTACCAGGTTGCCCGGGCCCCGCGGGCACCCGCGGGCGGCGTGCTCGAGCTGCGGTTGGTTCCAGTCGACTCGCCTTCGAAGCCGGCCCGATGACCCGACGCATGTCGGTAGGCGCCCGCCGGTGCTCGTCTCGAAGAACTGGGGCAGGTGTGGCTCGTCAGGTAGCCCTCGAGCGCCGGCGCCTCTTCCGGCCGTGTGGTCGAGGGCTCACGCGTCGCCCGGCGTTCAGCGGCTGACGCCAAAGCAGCGCGCCTCGCGCCGAATCGGCGTGATTCGACTGCCCTTCCGCTGCCGACGCGGCGAGGCACACGCGCTGCACCAAGGCCGGCCATGCGAAAACTCGTACTGGCGTCGTTCGTGGTGGTGATGTGTGCGTGCAGTGGTGAAGGCCCCGGAGGAGGCACGGGCGGCGGCACCGGCGGCACCGGCGGTGGCGCCAACCCGAGCTCTTCCTGCACCACCGCCACGCTCTTCGCCGGCAACCCGCTGCACGACGACCCGATGGCACGCCCTACCGACGGCACCGGCCTGCTCGCCGACCCGCCGCTGCTCTACCGCCAGGTCGTGTTCTCGAGCGGCCAGCTCCTCACGCACGTCGGGCAGGAAATCTGGCGCGCGAGCCTGACCGACCGGCTGCTCCACAAGGTCGCGGGCACCGAGCGCAACCAGCAGGCGCTGACCACCGGGCCGTGCGCGCAGGCGCGATTCGCGAACATCTTCCACATCGCCGTCGCTTCAGACGGCGCGCTGTTCGTCAGCGACCAGACCGCGAACGCCATTCTCAAGGTGACCGACCCGCTGGGGCCCGGCTGCTCGGTCGAGCGCTGGGCCGGCGCGGCGATGGACTATGCCGAAGGCTCGCTGAACCCGAGCAACCCGCCCAACGTCGGCGACGTCGACGGCCCCGGCGTGATGGCGAAGTTCTCGCTGCCCGAGCGCATGGCCCTCGACGCCAGCGACAACATCTACGTGTGGGACGAGGGCAACAACGCGATTCGGAAGATCGCCAACGACGCCGCCCACACCGTCTCGACGTTCGTCGACGCCATCGCGCCGAACGGCGCCGCGGTCGTGTCGCAGACCTTCATGAACGGCACGCTGTACGTGTGGGGCACCGAAGGCAACGACGTCTTCTTGAACGCGTACGACGCGAGCGGCACGAAGACCGTGCTGCTCAAGGGCCGCCCCGACCTCTTCGGCGGCGCGTCGGGCGACTCGAAGACGCTGGGCACCATCGTCAATGACGGCAGCTCGCTCATCGTCTACTTCACGGGCCAGCTGTTTCGCATCGGCACCGACGGCAAGGTCTCGGCACCCCTCGCCGGCGTCTACAAGCCCGGCCTCGACTTCACGAGCGGCTACGACCCGAAGGCCTCGCAGCCCGCCGACAAGGTGCAGCTGCTCGCGCTCAGCCAGGGCGCCACCGCGGGCCTCAACGCGTGGGTCACCCTCGACGAGAACAAAGACCTCTACGTCTCGGCGCGCGCCGACAACAGCTACGTACAGAAGATCGACTGCAACTGAGCGGCTCAGCCCCGGCGCGGCGACTTTTCGGCCAGCCCGAACTGCCCGAACCGCGTCACGAACGTGCGCAGCGGCATCGACAGCGCAGCCGCCGCGCGCTTCTGGTTCCACCCGCATGCGCTGAGCGCTTCCAGCATTCGGCGCCGCTCGAGCTCGCGCAGCTCATCGGCGATCGGTCGAAAGGTGGGGGGTGCTCCCGGCGCCGGCGCGGCTGGCTCTCGCCCCGGCGCCGGGGGCTCGCCGTTGATTCGCTCGCGCAGGTGCCACGGCTCGACCGTGCCCTCTTCGACCGTCGCGGCCGCGAACTCCATCGCGTTGCGCAGCTCGCGCACGTTGCCGGGCCACGCGTGCTCGCCGAGCAGCCGCAGCGTGTCGGGCGCGAGCACCGGCACCGGCCGACCCGTCTTCGCGCACGACTCTTCGAGAAAGCGGCGCGCGAGCAGCGGCAGCTCACGCTTGCGGTCTCTCAGCGGAGGCACCCACACCGCCGCGCCGACGAGGCGAAAATAGAGGTCTTCGCGAAAGCGGCCCGCCTTCACCTCGGCCGACAGGTCGCGGTGCGACGCCGTCACGACACGAAAGTCGACCTCACGCTCGCGCGTGTCGCCGAGCCGCGTGATGCGCCGCGTCTCGAGCGCACGCAACAGCTTCGCCTGCAGCGCCGCAGACATCTCGGCAACCTCGTCGAGAAACAGCGTGCCGCCGGCGACCGACTCGAACAGCCCCTGCCGCGTCGCCGTCGCGCCCGTGAAGGCGCCTCGCTCGTGACCGAACAGCTCGCTCTCGAGCAGCGTCTCTTGCAGCGCCGCACAGTTCACCGCGAGCAGCGGCTTGCCTGCCCGCGGCGACCCGTAGTGCAGCGCCGCGGCGACGAGCTCTTTGCCCGCGCCCGACTCGCCCTGCACCAGCACCGCGAGCTCACTCTTCGCGAGCCGCTGCACGAGCTCGTAGAGGCGCACCATGCCCGGGTCGGCCACCAGCACCGTCTTGTCGCCGAAGGTCAGCGACGTGAAGGTGGTCGACGCGAGCGCGACGCTCTTCTCGGCAGCCACCATCGACGCCGCCCGGGCCGCCGCGAGCAGGGTCTCGGCGTCGGTGCCGTCGTCGCCGCACAGCGCCAGCCCGGCACGCGCGGCGCAGACCTCGACGAGCGCGTCGGCGAGCTCTCTCGCCTCGTCGGCGGTCACCTCGGGGCACAGCACGGCGAGGTGGCCGGTCGCGACGAACGCGCACAGGTCGACGTGCCGC
>JAEUJP010000902.1 GCA_016793725.1 Myxococcaceae bacterium
TCAGGTCGGGTATTCGCTTCGACCGCCACGACGCCAGCGGCACGACCGCGCTCATCGCCCCGCCGAGAAAGCCGAGCGCGAACAGCTTCGCCGTCTTCTCGACCGAGCCGTCGACGACGCCGAGGCCCGCGAGCAGCACACACATGCCGAAGATGATGAGCGTCAGCACGCCGAGCTGCTTCACCATCAGCTTGTTCTTCGCGTGCTCGTTCTGCCCGTGCTCGTCGCGAATCAGCGCCGCCGCCGCCACCACGTCGGCCGTCACCTTGCCCTGCCGGCCGAGCAACTTCGCCACCGCCTCGCGCCGCCAGCCCGGCAGCTTCTCGCTCGACTCGGCCAGAATCATCACGCGCGCCGACTCGAGCCGCTCTTCACCCGGCACGTAGAGCAGCGTGCGGTGCGCCGCGAGCAGGTGCTGCCACGCGCCCATCACGTCGCTCGCCTCGAGCTCGCGCGCCGCGCTGTCGAGGCTCGACCGCACCGACCTCGCGTGCTCGGCGTCGAGCTTGCCAGAGACCGTCTTCAGCTCGTTCTCGAGCAGCTCGAGCCGGTGCCGCGTGCGCTTGAGCTCGTCGCCCTCGTCTTCGCGCGAGCGCCTCAGCGCCAGCGCCTTGCGCAGCACGTCTTTTTCATCGTCGTACGACAGCGCCTCGAGCGCCGCCTTCGGAGTCAGCCACTCGGGCTTCCAGGCCTGAGAGCTGCCGCCCGGTGTGACCTCGTCGACGAGCGTCACCCGCCAGTACATCGTCACCTTGCGCTGGTCTTGAACGAACCGCTCGGCCACCTGCACCAGCTCGTGCAGCGCGACCTTGCAGCCGGCTTCTTCGAGCAGCGCGCGCTCGGCCGCGTCGCGCACGACCTCGCCCTCGTTCACCTTCGCGCGCGGCAGCACGCAGTCGCGTCGCGCCGTGCGCCGCACGACACAGACCCGGCGCTCGTCGCCAGCGCCCTTCTCGAGAACCCCACCGGCCGAAAGAATCGGCGACCCCATCGTGCGCGCGAGCTTACCCGCATGTACGTGCCTGTGGGCTCAACCATTTCGCGCAGAACGCGAGAATGAAGAGGCCTTCAAGGGGAAGCAAGCGGAGCCCTCACCGTGCAGACCTATGCCATTCGGCCAGGCGACAACCTGACCCGCATCGCCGAGCGCTTCAGCGTCTCGGTCGAAGACCTCGTCAGAGCCAACGGCATCACCAACCCCGACCGCATCTACGCGGGCGACACGCTCACCATCCCCGATGAGTTCAGCGACGGCGAGCGGCGCAGCTCGCGCATCGAGTCGGGCGTGCACAACGCGCACATCGGCGACGAGTACAACTCGCCGAACGACCCGAACGCGTGGCGCACGCCGACGCCGATGGGCGAGGTGAACGACGAGCGGCGCGCCGGCGTGGCGGCCGGCCCCATCACTGCGGCGAACGGCCGCCAGCACCCGACCTCGTTCGACGGCACGCCGATGTACCGGCAGGGCGACCCCGAGTGGGGGGCGCGGGCGCTGGGCACGGGCTCTTCAATCTCTCGGGCGGGCTGCGCGATGACGGCGACGGCGATGGCGATCTCGAAGATTTCGGGTCAGCCCATCACGCCGGGCGAGCTCGACCAGTACCTCGACACGCACCGCGGCTATTCGGGCAACGCGCTGCGGTGGGACGTCGCGGCCTCGGCGCGCGGCCTCGGCGTCGAGCGCCCGGCTTGGAACCTCGACACCATCAACCGGCAGCTCGATCAGAACCGGCCCGTCGTCATCGGCATCGACAACCGCGCCGGCAGCAACGGCGGAGCGAACGGCACCGACCACTGGGTTACGGTGACCCGCCGCGAGCGCGACGCGCAGGGCAACAGCACCTACTTCGCGAACGACCCCGCGACCGGCCGCGAGATTCGCCTGCGCGAGCAGGGCGGGCGCCTCGTCGGCGACAACAACTACCGCTCGAGCGGGCAGCTCATCACGTTCACCGGCGGCCTCACCCGTCGCACCGGTGACCAGACCGTCACGCCGGGCAACACGACGCCGCTCGAGACGCCGCAGGGCCTGCGCGCGCGCCGCAACGCGAACACCACCGGGGCGACGCCGACCGGCGGGCTCAACCTGCAGAGCGAGCTGTCGAGCCCCGACTCGACGCTCAGCATCGCCATCGGCAACGCCGAGGGCACGCGCACCGTGAACGGCGGCCGCACCGCCGCGTACGGCTCGCACACCGACCCGGGCAACGGCGCCCGCAACCTCGGCACGTTCTCGTACCAGGCGCACCAGAACCCGAACGTGCGCACGCCCGAGCAGGCCGACCAGGTGCAGCTGGCGCGGCTGCGCGCGCAGATACCCGCGTACGAGGCGGCGGCGCGGCGGGCGGGGCTCGACCCGAACAACCCGCGGCTGCAGGCGGCCTACTTCGACCTGTGGAACCAGTCGCCCCGCATGGCCGGGCGCTTCCTCGAGCGGCTGCCGCAGACGATGGGCGG
>JAEUJP010000909.1 GCA_016793725.1 Myxococcaceae bacterium
GACGAGGCTGTACGGCGGTGACGCGGTCGTCACGGTGAAGAAGGTGCTCGGCGACGAACAGTGGAACGCCAAAGAGGGCAAAGGCCTGAAGCTCGACGCCGCCCACCAGGCGCGCGGTGAGTTTTCGATCGACGTCATTCCCGCGAAGGTCGCGCTCGAGAAGCTGAAGAGCGCGCCCGAGGGCACGGTGGTGGTGGTGGTGCGGGGCGACAAACCGCGGGGCGTGACGCGCATCAGCCACGTCGGCTTTCTGTTGCAGCGCAAGAAGGGGCCGAGCATGCGCCACGCCTCGCGCACGTTCGGCAAGGTGGTCGACGAAGAGCTGTCGGCCTACCTGGGGCGCAACCTGAGCTTCGCGAAGTGGACGGTCGAGGGCTTCGCGCTGTTCGAGGTGGTGAAGCCCGAAGGGGGCTAAGACTCGACGGGGTTCTCGCCGCTCATGGCCTCTTCTTCGGCGGCCTTGGCGTTCTCGTCGGCGTCCCGGGCGAGCTGCTCGAGCTCTTCGCGCACGGCCGGCTCGGCCTTGGGCAGGGCCTCGGTGGGCACGAGCACCTCCCAGTAGCCCTTCGAGAGGGCGCCGAACGAGTCGGTGCCGGCGCCCCCGCGCCCGCGGTGAAAGGCGTCGATCTCGAGGGCCACCAGACCGTCGACCAGCCGATCGGCGGTGAGCGGGTCATCGACAGTCGCCACCACGGTGAACGTCTTCGGGGCTGGTTTATCGGCCATGCACCGGAAACTACCCGACTCCCGAGAGGGTTGTTAAAACGGCGTCTGAATGAACCGCCTGAAGGTGCTGGTGTTCGCCCTCGTCGCTGTCGGTCTCTGGGCGGCCCACCTCACGATGACGACCCCCGCGCTCGCATCGAAGGCGGTCGATGAAGCGTCGCGCCCGCTTCTCGCCGCTTCCGGCGCCGTTGCCCAACGCATCGAACAGGCGCGCAGCGAGCTGCAGGGCGCCGCGGTGAAGCTCTCTGCGAACCCGGTGCTGTACGTGAAGAAGGTCGAGGCCCCGAACGCCGAGCGCTTCAACGCCGTGCGCGCGGTGGCCCTCGAGGCGCTGACCGACCCGTCGAAGACGACGACGTACTTCGTGCTCGCCAACGACACGGGCGCGCTGATGGCGCAGGGCTCGGCCGAGCCCGCTCCGCCGCCCGAGGGCTTCGACGTCAAGGGCGCGTCGGCCGGCGGCGGCGACGGCGTGCTGCTCGAGCTGAACGGCGCGCCGTGCCTGTTCTTCTCGGTTCCCGTGCTGACGGCGGTCGGCGGCGAGGTGAAGCCGGCGGGCTTCGCGATGGTCGGCGGGCCGCTGTGGGGCAGCTTCGCGAACGTCGATCAGCTCGCCGACGCGGTCGCGAAAGACCTGAACCTCTCGGGGCTGGGGTTGTGGATGAAGGGCAGCCTCGCCGGCGCGAGCGGCAAAAAAGACGCGCTCGAGAAGGCGTTCAAGGCGGCGAAGCCGGGGCAGACGACGGTGGTCGAGCAGGGCCCGGCGGTGATGTTGGGGCCGGTGCCGCTGCCGCTGTTCACGGGCAACGCGAACGCGCTCGAGATCGCGGCGCGCCGCGACATACCCGGCACTCCGTTCGAGGTGGTCGCGCTGGGCACCGTGCGCCCCTTCATGGAGACCCTGGCCAACACGCAGAAGATGGCGCTCTTCATGCTCGGGGGCCTCTTGCTCGCGGGCCTGGTGTTCACGCTGCTCATCTCGTCGGGAGCCTCCGAAGAAGACGAAGACGACGCGCCGCCGCTGCCGAAGAAGGCGCCGGTGAGCGTCGCGCCCGAGCCGAAGACGCGGGCCGAGAAGGTCGAGCCGCTGCCGGGTGGCCTCATCGAGCCGACGGGTGAGCTGCCGCAGGCGCCCGAGGCGAGCCCCGACGACTTCATGTTCCCGCCGGCGCCGGCTCCAGCTCCGGTCGCGCAGCCGCCTGCCGCGGTGACGGCGCAGGCGCCGGCGCACAACGAGTCGCTGGCGAGAACGGCGCAGATGCAGACGCCGTTCGACGGGCCGGCCGATGATCCGTTCGCGGCCGCGGGCCCGCCGCCGCCGGCGGCGCCGACGATGCAGGCGAAGGCGCCTCCGCCGATGAGCCTGGCCGACGACGACTTCGAGAACCAGCGCACGACGGCGTACCCGGCGCACAAGATGCCGAACATGAACACGGCGACCGACGCGCACCAGGCGCTCGACCCGTTCGCGCTCGCCAGCGCCGGCGACTCGGGCGCCGATGCGCCGGGCGGCTTCAACCCCGACGCGACGCGCGTCGCGGCGATACCGCCCGAGCTCTTGAAGGCGTCGTCGCGGCGCGACTCGGGCAACACGGCGCAGCAGCCGGCGTACAAGTCGTCGGCGCCGACGGCACCGAAGATTCAGTCGATCGCGCCGGTGGGCGGCGGCACGTCAGACGAAGAGCACCACTTTCAAGAGACGTTCCGCGACTTCCTCGCGACGCGGCAGAAGTGCGGCGAGGGCAACGACGGCATGACGTACGACAAGTTCGCCGCGAAGCTGCGCAAGAACAAAGAGCAGCTCGTCGCGAAGTACAACTGCCGCACGGTGCGCTTTCAGGTCTACGTGAAAGACGGCAAGGCCGCGCTGAAGGCGACGCCGGTCAAAGACTGAAGGGGCTCAGCGGCCGAGGTGTCGGTTCACCGCGTCGAGCAGGTCGTCGAGGTTGAACGGCTTCTTGAGGAAGGTGTCCCACCCGGCGGCGGCACGGCTCCGGGTCGGGTTCACGCCGCTCATCAAGATGACCGGCGGCCTGGCTCGGCCTTCTTTGGGAACTCCCTCCAAAAGCTCGAACCGAGACGCTCGGCCGTCGCCGCACACCGTGACGGCGCGAGACGATGTCGCGCACCGCCTCACAGAGGTCGAACGCCTCGAGGTTTAGAAGAAAACAGGCGGCCGGTCTGAATGCGCGAGACGTCGAGCAGCTGGGTGAGCAGCCGTGACAGGCGGTCGAGCTGCGCGACGGTTGGGGTGAAGGTTTCAGCGACGCGGGAGGTCTCGATGGCAGGCGCACAAAAAAACGCTCGTTGCCGGTTCGAAGCTCACCGGCAGGTCGCGACGTTCAGCGAAGTGACGTCAGTGAGCGAGCCAGCCGGCATCCATCGTCTGGGCGGTGCCGGTGATGCTCCACGCTTCGGGGCGGCACAAGAAGGTCACGAGCTGGGCGACCTCTTCGGGCTCGATGAGCCGCTTGATGGCGTTCTGGGTGAGCATGACCTTTTCGACGACCTCGTCGGCGCCGATGCCGTGAACGCGCGCCTGGTCGGCGATCTGCTTCTCGACGAGCGGGGTGCGCACGTAGCTCGGGCACACGGCGTTGACGGTGAGATCGCTGCAGCGGGCGCCGGCCTCGAGCGCGACGGTCTTGGTGAGGCCGAGCAGGCCGTGCTTCGCCGAGACGTAGGCGCTCTTGAAGGGTGAGGCGATGAGGCCGTGCACCGAGGCGACGTTGATGATGCGGCCCCACTGGCGCGCGTACATGCCGGGCAAGAGCGCGCGGGTGAGCAGGAAGGGCGCGGTCAGCATGACGTGCAGAATCTGATCCCACTTCGCCGGGTCGAAGCTCTCGATGGGGCTCACGTGCTGCAGGCCGGCGTTGTTCACGAGCACGTCGACGTGGCCGGCGACGTGGCCGAGCGCCTCGACGCTCGCGCGCTGCGAGAGGTCGGCGGGCGCGAGCTCGACGTTACTCAGCCCGGCGAGGGCGTCGGCGAGCCGGTCGTGCGAGAGGTCGCTCGCGATGACGCGCACGCCTTCATTCAAGAGCTCGCGGGTGATGGCAAGGCCGATGCCCGAGGCGGCGCCGGTGACGAGCGCACGTTTGCCGGTGAGGGCGTTTTTCACTTCAGGAACTCCACGACCGCGCGGGTCGTCTCGGGGTGGTTCATGACGCCGTAGTGGTTGGCGGGGACCTCGACGCAGCGCGAGCCCGGCACGCTCTCGAGAAAGGCGTCGCGGTCGCGGGTGGTGACGATGAAGCCGTAGCCGATGGGCAGCGCGGCGCGAATGAGCAGGGCCTTGGCCTTGATGCCTGGCCAGAGGTTGCGAATGCCGAGCTGCCAGGTGCCGTAGTGGAGGTCTTCGAGCACGGCGGCGGGCGAGGCACGCTGCTGAACGCCGCCGGGCACGTCGACGAGATCTTCGCGGTAGTGGGCCTCCCAGAAGGGCGACCAGGGCACGACGCCGGCGGCAGAGATCTTGGCGAAAAACGTGTCGGCCGACTCGTGCACGGCGCCGAGCCGGCTGACGGCAGCGATGATGGGGGGCATGGCGCGCGGGTCGGGTATGCCGACGGCGTCGATGAGCACGAGGCGGCGCACGCGCTGCGGCGCGAAGTTGGCGGCGACGAGGCCGACGAAGGCGCCCATCGAGTGGCCGACGAGATCGAACGGGGTGCTGGCCGAGCCGGCGAGATCGGTGGCGGCGGCGATCACGTCGCGGGCGTGGTTTTCCCACCCGTGGGTGCCGTGTGCGCCGGCGGGGCTGCGGCCGCGGCCCCGCAGATCGAGCGCCGCGAAGCCGAGACCGGCTGCGGCGAGCGATGCGCCGACGGCGTCGAAGGTGAGCGCGTTCGCCGAGAGGCCGGGCACGCCGATGGCGAGCGGGGCGCTCTCGGGGCCGTGCCGGCGCGAGCGGAGCGTGCCCGACTTCAGCGACAGCATGACGTCTCTCAGGGGGAGTGGTCTTTGTTGCAATGCAGCACGGCCGCCGACGTCCACCCCTGTGGAATACACGAGGTCGTGGTGCAATGCAACATGAACGTGGGGATGTCATGTTGCGATGCAAGAAGCGGCGCTGGCGACCTCAGCCCGCAGCCAGCGATGGGCGGGCTGCTCGGTCTGCGACGGGCGCTCTGCGGTCGACGTGGAGCTCGTGGGCGGTGCGATCGCGCGTGCAGCGCGTCATTGTGGTCGCCGGCATGGTCAGGCGACGCCTTGCGAACGTGATGACCTCAAACGACAGGCACCCCGGCGGCGACTCGCTCGCGTTCGAGCGCGGCGCGAAGCGGTTGGTCGAGCGTCTCAAGGCCAAGGTTCATGCCCTGACGAAAAACGGAGCTCAGGAGCGTGTTGAGCGGCGAACGGCCGCGCAGGTGATGGTAGTAGGTCGTCGCGCGAGACATCGAGTCGCCGAAGCCGCCGGCGCTGGACCCAATGCTGAAGTGCAGCTGTCGTCCCTTGAACGTCTTCGCCTCGGGCCCTGGTGGGTCATACTCTCGAGCCGTCTTCTTGTACGTCGCCCAGCCCGAGGGGGCGGCCTTCAGGCCTGCTTTCGACATCAGCGTCGTCAGCTCCTCGAGCGCCTTGCCGAAGTCGAGCGGCTCGACCTGCTTGAGCTCGGGGAGCGGCGGTTTGCCGCGCGCCTCGCGAAGCAGGTTGATCATCTGCACTTCGTGTGCTGCGCGAGACACGGCGAAGCGTTCACCTGCCAGCACGCCATACGCGAACGCGGCACGGGTGAGCTGACGTTCGGGTGACTCTTTGCCGCGGGGCGTGGCGAGCTCGCGAAACCGGCCGGCGTCGAGACCGTGCTTCTTCACGAGGGCCGCGACCACCGACAAATACTTGAGGTCGGTGGGCGTCGCCTTCAACTGCCAGTTGCGCTTGAGGAAGTCGTCGATGGCGCCGAGCTCTTTTTCGGCTTGGGCGCCGTAGCGGGGCCTCAGCGGACCAGCTGCCGAGGTCTTGGTCTTTGAGGGTTGCGCGCGTGAGAGCGAAGCCGTCGTCGTCAAGGGCATGCGCCAGACGTCTATCACGGGCCCAGTGGGCGAGCCGCACCGGAAGTCGAAACTCGTTGAGCAGGGGAACCTCGGCCGTGCGACGCGGAGCCTCGGCCATCAGCCTTCAAGGAGCCGGTTTGTAAAGCCAGACCTTGTAGGCACTCTGCGGAAAGGCGAACAGCACGACCTGACCGGACCATCAGCTGTTCGTCGATGACGTAGAGCTTCTTCGGTCGTTGCGAAGCGAAGTACTCAGGGTTTCGCGCTCGAGGTCTTGGAGCCGTCGGGCCTCGGCGGGCCCCCTCTGGGGTGCTTCGCTCGCATTGCCCATCGAGAAGGGGCAGCCTAACGTGACGCCGCCAATGCGAAGTGCAGCACCGCTTCTGCTTTTCAGCCTCACGGGCTGCGTTGGGGAGTCGCCTCAAGGCTCCGGGGAGGCCTCGGAGCCCGTGGTGGCGCCGGCGGCCCAGGCCCCTCTGGCCTCGCCCGAGCGACTGCCGCTGACCGGGCCGACCCGCCGCAGCTTTGAGCTCAGCGTGCCGAGCATCGCCTCAGAGCCGTTCTCTCTGTCTGACCTGCACGCCACGCTCTGGGTCTCGTTGCTCGATGCGCGGCCGGTGCGGGGCGAGCAGCTCGCGGAGGGCCGGTGGCGGTACCCCGGAGCGCTGGCGGGGGCCGAACTCGAGCTCGAGAAGACCCTCGCCGGCATCGAAGATCGGCTCGAGCTGGCCAGGGCTCCCGCCCGCGAGGTGGTGCAGTACCGGGTCGCGTTCGACGACCGGCTGGTCGCGGTTCGCCAGATCGGCAATTCGCTCGAGTTCATCGATGGCGACGGCGACCCTAGGCTGCGCATGCTGGAGCCGTTCATCGAGAGCCGGGCGTCGCACCAGCGCCTGCCGGTCAGGGTGGCGGTGAGAGGCTGCGAGGTCGACCGCGGCGCGCTGCCGACGTGGGGTCGCGTTTTTGTTCGCGCCGGTTCCCCGAGCTGCACCCTCGAGCTGTCGTGGAAGTCGTCTGGCCCGGGCTTCTACCCCGCGGTGATGGACCCACCGTGGAGCATCACCAGCGCCATCTTTCCCCGGTTTGACTTGTCGAACAGCGGGCTCGTGCGCGTCGACGACTTCGCTGGCGGCCCGCGGCTGATGCGGTGCGGCGGCTACGGGCTCGTGGACGGGGGCGTCACCGGGCCGCACCAGGAATGTGAGCTCTACAACGAGGTGACGGGGACCTGGAGCTCCACCGACCCCCTGCTGCCGGCGCGAGCCTCGTTTCCGCTCGTCTACTCTCGGCAGAGCAACGTGGTGGTCGCGGCGGGAGGAGATCTTGCGAGCGGGTCGACCGGCCTCATCAGCGTCTACAACGTCACGACCGGTAGCTGGTCGAACAACGCGACTGTGCTGGTGCCCCCGCGCGGCTTCGCGCGGGCGACTCCGCTCCCCGACGGCCGCATCGTCATCTCGGGCGGGCAGTTCGGCGGGAGCTGCCGCAGCGGCAGAATCGAGGTCTTCAACCCGAGCACCGGGGCGGTGGTGCCGTCGACCAACGAGATGGAGGGCCGGGCCTTTCACAGCGCCACGTACGTGCCGATGTCGGCGGCAGTGCTGCTCGCCGGGGGCTACACCACGTGCTGTGCCGGTGAGCCCTGTGAGATTCAGAAAGACGCAGAACTCTACATCCCGGCCTCCAACAGCGTCGTCCCGGCCAGCGAGATGGTCGAGTCGCGCGCAGGTCACGCGGCGGTGTGGCTTCCGCCGGGTGCCGGCTTCATGGAGCGCGTGCTCGTGTTCGGCGGCGAAGGTACGGGTCGAAGCAGCAGCGAGACGTGGGACCCGGCCCTGGGCGGCAACGCGTGGAACTTGAACTCCCGCCGCACGCTTGCCTTCAGCTTCAGCTCGGGCATCGGGGTGCGGCTGCCCGCGACCGGGGTGGTGCTGCTGCCGGGGGCCAACGTCGGGCAGGACGTGATGACCTCGACCTCGACTGACCAGGTTCAGCTCTTCAGCAGCGGCGCGTGGAGCCTGTCGCCAGACCGGCTCAACACCCCGCGTCGCGCCCACTACGTGGGCGTCACACCCGAGGGGCGCGCCATCATCGCGGGCGGTGGTCGAAACGTCGACGCCGGGGTGGTGATCGACCCCAACACCGAGGTGTGGGACCTGCTGCCCAACGGGAGCGCATGCCAGGGCAATGGGCAGTGTCAGTCGTTTCGGTGTGTCGATGGGGTCTGCTGCAACAGCCCGTGCAACAACGACTGCGACGCGTGCTCCGTCGCCGCCGGCGGCAGCACGAACGGCACGTGTACACCGGTCACCGCGGCCGCGGCTCGGGTGTGCCGCGCGAGCGGCGGCTCGTGTGACGTGGAAGAGCGCTGCAATGGGGCATCGACCGTCTGCCCGGCTGATCGGCTCGCCGACGCCGGCGCCCCGTGCGGCGCTTACGTGTGCCTTGGTAGCTCGGCCCTCTGCCCGATCAGCTGCGTCACGAGCGCCGTCTGCGCTCCGAGCGCAACATGCATCAACGGCATCTGCGCGGGCACCACGGACGCGGGCTTTGCGTGTGGCAACGACGCTCAGTGCGCCAGCGGGGTGTGCGCCGACCAGGTGTGCTGCTCACGGCGATGTGGGGCGTGCGAAGCGTGTAACCTCTCGGGCACCCTCGGCAGCTGCGCCCCGCTCTCGGCCGGTAGCCCTGGCTCACCCTCGTGCGCGCCGTACCTCTGCAACGGCGAGGCGAGCTGCCCGATGAGCTGCCTGAGGTCGAAGGACTGTGCGCCAGGGTTCACCTGCGTGACCAACCTCTGCCAGCAGCCAGTCGATGCCGGAGTCGATGCCGGAGTTGATGCGGGAGTTGATGCCGGAGTGCCCGACGCGGGGCCGACGGGTTCGGCGTGCACCTTGAACAGTGACTGCCCGGCCACCTTCGTGTGCGAGCGTGGCAGCTGCGCTGCACCGAATAAGGGGCACATCGGGGTGCCCCTGAGCTGCAGCGCCGCCTCGGGAGGGTGGTGGCTGTTGCCCGTCGCGGTGCTGCTGCGCCGACGAGCTCGGGCGCGATGTGGCTCCCTGGGTGCGCCGCGGTGGTGCCGCACCGCACGGTGACGGCGCGCGGTCATTTCGTAGCTCGCAAACCGGTCGTGCACCCCCCCGCACAGAGCG
>JAEUJP010000034.1 GCA_016793725.1 Myxococcaceae bacterium
CGCTCTGGGTCGAGCTGGCCGCGGTGAGAATGCCGAGCGGGCTCGCGTCGGCGGCTCGCTCGAGCGCACGCACCTCGCTGGTGAAGTCGTTCGAGCCGCGCTCGGCGAACAGGCTCTGCGAGCGGCACGCGTCGAGAAACAGCACGGCGGTCTCGGCGTCGAGCGACGAGAACGCGGCGCGCAGCTCGCGGCCGGTGAACGCGGCCTCGTCGCCGCTCTCGGGCTGCAGCAAGAAGCGGCCGGGCAGGCCGTGCCCCGCGTAGACGAAGAAGACGCGGGCGCGGCGCCCTCGAGTGCGCTCTTTCAGTGCCTCGATGGCGGCGAGCAGCGCGGTGCGCGTGGGGACGGTGGCCGCGGCGAGCGTCTCGCCGGCGGCGGCGCGCGTCGTCTCGTCGGGGTCGGCGAGCAGCCAGAGGTGGTCTTCGGGGGCGAGGCCCTTGAACCAGCGGTGAAAGCGCAGCGCGTCGTCGTCGGCGAAGCGCAGCGTGGGCAGGGCGGGGCCGTCGCCGGCGGGGCGACC
This sequence comes from Myxococcaceae bacterium, assembly GCA_016793725.1. Taxonomy (GTDB): domain Bacteria; phylum Myxococcota; class Myxococcia; order Myxococcales; family Myxococcaceae; genus Xiheicaenimonas; species Xiheicaenimonas phototrophica. The sequence continues at coordinate 521 of JAEUJP010000034.1, forward strand.
TCCGTTGTAGCCGACGATGATGGCGTAGAGCTCGGGAGGCTGGGCGTCGGTCGTCGCGACGAGCGTCAGGCTCGCGAGCAGCGCGAGGGTCACGGGGTCACCACGAGGGTGCTGCAGTGCCTCACGGCTCCGGCCTTCACGGCGTCGGCGAGGGTGGTGATGCCCGGCGGTGCGACGGCCGCGCAGACCTCGACGTTGCCGGGGCCGAACGCGCCGACGCTGAACGCCTTGCCGACGGGTGAGAGGTCGACGGCAGAGCCGTCGCTGCTCGCGGGCAGCGTGCGGTTGGCGCCGCGCGACTCGACGAGCAGGCGCGTGGTGCCGGGCTTCACGAAGTACTGCAGCTCGGAGCGCACGCCGACGCTCGCCTCTTTCGAGCCGGGGAAGTCGGCGATGAGGCGCACAGGCTGGCCGGGCGCGTCTTTGCCGTAGACGCGCAGTGAGAAGGGGGCCTCGGCGCCGGGGTCTTCGCCTCCGCGCAGCATGACGTCGGGGTTCTCGCGTGGGCGCAGGGCGAGGGCGGTGGCGACGGCGAGCAGCAGGGCGGCGACGGCGGCGAGCCAGCCGATGCGGGGTGGGGGCTTGCGCTCAGCGTCTTTCGGGAGCGCTGCGAAGAGGCGCTCTCTTTCGCGGGCGGCCCCGTCGTCACCCAAGGCGCGGGCGGTGCGGGCGAGCAGGTCGTAGTGGGCGCGGCACTCGTGGCAGCCGCGCAGGTGGGCGCGCACCGTCTCGTCGACGTCACCCGCCTCGATGCGCTCTCGAAAGAGGGCGAGGCTCACGAGCGCGCCTCTCTCATGAGGGCGACGAGCTTCTCGTCGCGAGAGGCGGCGAGCAGCACCTTCTGCTTCAGGTACTTCGAGCGGCGCTCGTCGATGCCGAGCTCTCTGGCGACCTCGGCGTGGGAGCGCTGCTCGACGAAGACGAGCTGGAGGGCGCGGGCTTCGTCTTGGGGCAGGGTGGCGGCGAAGCGGGCGACCTCGGCGCGCAGGGCGGCAGAATGAACGGCGTCGTCGGGGCCGGGGGCGTCGAGCCAGAGGGCGTCGCTGATGTCGTCGACGGGCACGTCGGAAGAGGGCCGGCGTGAAGCGGCGCGCAACAGCTCGCGGCAGCGGTTCGAGCAGAGGGCGCGCAGCCACGGCAGGAGCGGCCCCTTCGAGGGGTCGTACCTGCGCTGCATGCGGTGCGCGGTGAGCCACACTTCCTGCACTGCTTCCTCCTGCTCGAACGAGCCGTCGAAGAACCTTCTGACCCAGCGCCTCACGTCGGGTGCGTGCGCGGAATACACCTCGGCGAACGCGTCGCGCCCACCCCGCGCGAAACGGGCATCCATGAGGCTCGCTGTTCCTTCGGCCACGCCCGTTTTTCACCTGTATGCCGGGGGGAAGAAAGGGAACAAACGGAGGAGCAAAAGCGCCCTGAGGCGCCCCCCCGTGCGTTCCCAGCCCGTGCGTTCCCAGCCCATTTCCCTTCCCCTTCCCATTCCCCAAACTGCTGGGAAGGGGAAGGGGAAGGGACGCTGGGAATGGGCTGGGTTTTATGGGCTGGGTTTTTCGGGCGGGGGCTTGGTGTTGGGGCCCGTTCGCTCAGACCGAGACGCCGAAGTCTCTCAGCGCCTGGTTGAGCGACGTCTTCTTGTCGGTCGACGCGGTGCGCTGGCCGATGATGAGCGCGCACGGCGTCAGGTACTCGCCGGCCGCGAACCTCTTCGGTCGCATCCCGGGAATCACGACGCTGCGCGCGGGCACGCGGCCCTTCGTGACCACCTCGGTCGCGCCCGTCACGTCGACGATCGGCGTCGAGGCGGTCAGCACGACACCTGCACCGAGCACGGCCTCTTCTTCGACGACCACGCCCTCGACCACCACACAGCGGCTGCCGATGAACGCGCCGTCTTCGATGATGACGGGCGACGCCGAAGGCGGCTCGAGCACGCCGCCCAGGCCCACGCCGCCCGACAGGTGCACGTTTCGCCCGACCTGCGCGCAGCTGCCGACCGTGGCCCACGTGTCGACCATCGTGCCGCTGCCGACCCACGCGCCGATGTTCACGTAGCCGGGCATCACGACGACCCCCTTCTCGAGAAACGACCCGTAGCGCACGGTGCCCGGAGGCACCACCCGCACGCCGGCGGCCTCGAGGTTCTTCTTCAGCGGCACCTTGTCGTGAAACTGAAAGGGCTGAAGCTCCATGACCTGCATCGGCTGCGTGGCGAAGTAGAGGAGAATCGCCTCTTTCACCCACCCGTTCACCGACCAGCCGTTCGGCCCTTTGTGGGCGACGCGCAGCTCACCGGCGTCGAGCTTCGCGAGGGTCTCGCGCACGGCGTCGGCGTGGCTGCCGACCTTGAGCAGCGCTCGATCGGCGAACGCGGCAGAGACGAGGTTCTTCAGCTCGGAGTCGTTCATGTCGGCCTTTCAGGTACCCAGGTAGTGGAGCGCGAGCTCGCGGCGATGTGGGGCGTGACGGTGCTCCCAGACGTAGACGGCCTGCCAGGTGCCGAGCTGCGCCCGGCCCCCGCGCACCGGAATCGAGAGCTGCGTCTGCGTCAGCGCCGAGCGCACGTGCGCGGGCATGTCGTCGGGGCCCTCGTCATCGTGCTCGAACATCGGGTCGCCGTCGGCCACGAGCCTCGCGAAGAAGCGCTCGAAGTCAGACCGCACCGTCGGGTCGGCGTTCTCTTGCACCAGCAGGCTCGCCGACGTGTGGCGAATGAAGATGGTGAGCAGGCCGTCGTGGGCGTCGACCGACGCGAGCCAGGCCTGCAGCTCGCCCGTCGCGTCGACGAACCCGCGGCCCTTCGTCGCGACGACCAGCGTGTGCAGCGATTGTTTGAGGCTCATGGTTTGACCGTCCGTGTTTCGCCCGACCACAGGTGCGTCACCTTCAACGGCTGGCGGCACAGCCGCGAGAGCTCGTAGCCCAACGGCAACAGCAGCGCCTCGGTCGCGTCGGCCTGGTCGTCGGGGCCCCAGGCGTCGGGCGCCTCGAGCCGCGTGCCGTCTTCGAGCTTCAGCTCGAGCGTCGCCCAGCTGCGCGGGTCTTTCGCGCTCGGGCCCGCGCCGCGGCGCACGTGCAGCTCGAGCACCTTCACGGCCGACAGCGGCTCGAGGCGCAGGCGCACCACCGTCTTCTCGGAGCTGAAGCCCGACACCACCCCTGCGCCCGCATCGACCGCGAGGTGGGTGCCGGCCGCGGCGCGCCGCGCGCTGCGGAGCAACGCGAGCAGCCCGAGCAGCACCACCACACACAGCACCACGATGACGGGCGCCATCACCCAGACGAACTGCTTGCCGACCTGCGTGTAGCTCGAGCCGAGCAAGAGAATCAGCGTCGTCGACACGGCGACCACGAACAGCTGGCGGCTCGCCTCGCGCAGCTCGACCTTGCCGGCGCGCGCGAGGGTGAGGCGCTGGCCGGGCACGTGGGCCGTGACCCTCCACCCGCCGGGCAGAGGGGAAGACGCGGTGAAATCGGGCTCTTGGGGGCGCTTCGAAATGGGTCGGCCTCTCGAACGTTCTCTCTCACATGAAGTTCGCTTCGGTACGCAATTTCCTCAAGGACTCTTCGGTCGCGACGTGGCGCAAGGCGCTGCTCGTCGGCGCGGTCGCCTACGCGGTGCTGCCGTTCGACGTGGTGCCCGACACGATTCCCCTGCTCGGGTGGCTCGACGACGTCGGCCTGCTCGCCCTCGCGGCGCGCGCCGTGTGGAGCGACGTGAAGCGCCACGCCCTCGCCTTGGAATCGACGGCCGAAACCGCGTAAGTCGCCTTCGTGCGACTCATTCTTCTCTGCGCGGCCGTCGTGGGGGCCGCTTTGCCTGCGCCCGCCCACGCTTGAGGCGTGACCGCGCCCGTCGGTCCGACGGGCATTGCGCAGCGCTGCACCGGCAGACACGGCCCCGACGAAGAGCTGCCGAAGGCGCGCTTCGCCCTCAACGTCGCGGCCGTTCGCACCACACTGCTGCTGCTCGGCCGCGTGCAGGTCGAGCAGCTGGCGGTGAGCTCCGTGCTGCAGCTCCACGTGGGCCAGCGCGGCACCCTCTCGTTCGGCGGCGGGGCGCTGCTCGGCGGCACGCTCTACGCGGGCGACGGCCAGTACCACCTCGGGCCCGGCAGCACGGCCTCGGCGTCGTACTCGCACCTCGTGCTCGAGCCGAAGGGCGCCGTGCCGTTCGTGCAGGTGTCGGGCTCGCTCGCGACGTCGTTCGCGCCGACACGTGCGGGCTCGTACGTCGGCGTCGACCTGCGCGCGGGCGTGGCGGTGGGCTGGCTCTTGTGGAGCCGCTTCTCGCCCTACGCGACGGCGCGCGCGTTCGGCGGGCCGGTGTTCTGGCGCGGCGAGCTGGGCGGCGACCTGTACCACTTTCAGCTCGGCGCCGGCTTCGTGCTCGGGCTGCCGGGCGGGTTCGACCTCTACGCCGAGTGTGTGCCGCTCGGCGAGCAGTCGGTGTCTGCCGGCGTGGGCTACAGCTTCTAACTTCACGGCGGTGAGGGGCTCGACTAAAGGTGGCGCATGACGCGACGCGCTCTCGCTGTCGCCGCGCTGTTGCTCGCGGCGTGCCCGAAAGAAGTGCCTCCCTCGCAAGAGAAGCCGGCGCCCGAGCCGGTCGACGCGGGGCCTCAGGTGGCGGCAGAGCCCGAAGCGCCCCCGCCGCCCAAGGTGCAGCTGCCGCCAGCGCCCGAGGTGCCGCTCGCGCCGGCGCACCTGTCTGACGTCGAAGACAACAAAGACAACCCGACGACGGCCGAGAAGGTCGCGCTGGGGCACCAGCTGTTCTTCGACCCGCGGCTGTCGAAAGACGGCTCGATGGCGTGCGCCGCCTGCCACCTGCCCGAGAAGTCGTGGGCGAACAACAACGCGCTCGACGCCAAGGTGGGCGGGGCGATGAACAAGCGCAGCTCGCCGACGGTGCTGAACCTCGCGTACCACAACACGTACTATTGGGACGGGCGCATGCCGACGCTCGAGGCCGTGTGCAACGCGGCGTGGAAGGGGCAGCTCGGCGCCGACCCGGCGGCCGTCGCGGCGAAGCTGAACGCGAACGTCACGTACAACGCACTCTTTCACCGCGCGTTCAAAGAAGAGGCGACGACCGACAACATTCCGAAGGCGTTCGCGGCGTTCTTGCGCGTGCTGAAGTCGGGCAACGCGCCGTTCGACAAGGCCGAGGCGGGCGACAAGAAGGCGATGTCGGCCGACGCGACGAAGGGCTGGGAGCTGTTCAAGAAGTCGGGCTGCATCGCGTGCCACATTCCCCCGCTGTTCACCGACTTCGACTTTCATGCGGTGGGCGTGGGCAACGAGAAGCCGGAAGGCGAGCGCGACCCGGGCCGCAAAGACGCGACGAAGGCCGACGAAGACTTCGGCAAGTTCAAGACGCCGACGCTGCGCGGCGCGGCTCTGACGGCGCCGTACTTTCACGACGGGTCGAAGAAGACGCTCGAAGAGGCGATCGAGCACATGGCCGGCGGCTACGCGAAGGTGAAGGGGCCGAAGCTCGACGAGCGGCTGAAGGTCTCGAAGCTGTCGAAGAAAGACGTCGCGAACATCAAGGCGTTCATCGAGGCGCTGAGCGGTGAGACGACGTTCGGCGCCACGAAGCCCGAGCTGCCGCCCGAATGAAGCGCGCTCGAACTCCACGCCGGCCATCGGCCAGTTCCGGGTCTCACGCCCGCTGTGACGCTGTCGCGTCACCGCTGGCCGATGTCCGGCCGTTCGTGCTGAGCGGTGTCGTCATGCTCGGGGCGCTGTCGCTGGCGGGCTGCCCGAAGCGCGCGGGCCCCGAGAAGCCGGCGGTGGTGGTCATCGCGATGCGCATTCGTACGGGCGACCCGAAGCTGCCCGTGGTGCAGGCGATGGCGCTGCGCGACGGCAAGATTCTCAAGCTCGGGTCGCGTGCAGAGGTGCTGGCGGCGGCGGGCGAGGGCGCGATCATCGACGAGTTCCCCTCGGGGGTCATCGTGCCGGGGCTGGTCGATGCGCACGGGCACCTGCTCGGGCTCGGCGAGGCGCTCGCGCTGGTGGGGCTGTGGGAGTCGACCGACGAGAACGACGCGGTGAAGCGGCTGAAGGCGGCGGGGCCCGACTCGAAGCAGGGCGAGTGGGTGCTCGGCCGCGGGTGGGATCAGAACAAGTGGCCGCGCGGCGAGCTGCCCAGCCGGTGGGCGCTCGACGCCGAGCTCGAGCGCACGCCCGTGTTCGCGACGCGCGTCGACGGTCATGCGGCGTGGGTGAGCGGCGAGGCGCTGAAGCGCGCGCGCATCACGAAAGACACGAAAGACCCTCCGGGCGGGCGCATCGTGCGCGACAAGGTCGGCGAGCCCACCGGCGTGCTCATCGACAACGCGATGGAGCTCGTGCGCTCGAAGATTCCCCCACCGTCGGACGAGCAGCTGAAGCTGCGGCTCAAGGCGGCGGTCGAGACGTGCGCGCGGGTCGGGCTGACCGGCGTGCACGACGCGGGGCTGAGCATGGCGGTGTTCGAGCTGCTCCAGCGGTGGGACGTGGGCGGCGCGTTGCCGATTCGGGTGTACGCGATGGCGAACGGGCAGGGCGACGACCGCGACCTCTTTCTCGGGCGCGGGCCCTACCAGGGGCGGCACCTGTCGATGCGCGCGGTGAAGCTGCTCGCCGACGGCGCGCTGGGCAGCCGGGGCGCGGCGCTGTTTCAGCCGTACTCCGATGCGCCGGGCGAGACGGGGCTGATGCTGCTGAAGCGCGAGCTGTTGCAGCAGCGCGCCGAGGCGTTCTCGAACGCGGGCTTTCAGGTGGCCATACACGCGATCGGCGACAAGGCGAACGCCGAGACGTTCGAGCTGCTCGAGAAGCTGCCGAAGACGGGCCGGCACCGCATCGAGCACGCGCAGGTGCTGCGCGAAGAAGACGTGGGCCGCTTCGCGAAGAGCGGCATCATCGCGAGCGTTCAGCCGACCCACGCGACGAGCGACATGGGCTGGGCCGAGGCGCGGCTCGGGGCCGCGCGCGCGAAGTACGCCTACGCGTTCAAGAGCCTGCTCGACACGAAGGCGAACGTCGCGTTCGGCAGCGACTTCCCCGTCGAGCGGCCCGACCCGCTGCTCGGGCTGTTCGCCGCGCGCACGCGCACCGACGCGAGCGGGCAGCCGGCCGGCGGCTGGCACCCCGAGCAGAAGCTGACGCCAGAAGAGGCGCTCGCGGGCTTCACCAGCGGCGCCGCATACGCCGAGTTCGCCGAAGACCGGCGCGGCGTGCTGCGCGAAGGCTACGACGCCGACTTCGTCGCGCTGTCGGTCGACCCCGTCGAAGACCCGCCCGAAGCGCTGCTCGGCGCGAAGGTGCTCGTGACCGTCGTCGACGGCATCGACGTGTGGCGCGACCCGTCGGTGCGTCAGCCGTGAGCCTGGGGTCGCGTGCGACGCGGCCCCAGGTCACGAAGCCGATGCGGGTGCCGGTGGGGTCTGCTCGGGTCGGCGCGGCGTGATGGCATCGATCGCGAGCGCGATGACCACCACCGCCGCGCAGCCGATGACGTTGTACCAGAGGAAGCCGATGTCGCTCGCCGCGAAGACGGCGATGACGAGCGCCTGGGCCGCGAGCACGGCGACGAACGCCGGGGTGCCGCGCACGCGCTTCGTGAAGAACCCGACGAGGAACACGCCGAGCATCGGCCCATAGAAGATGGAACCGAGAATGTTCACGGCCTGAATCAGGTTGTCGAGCCGCGACGCCACGAGCGCGAACGCGATGGCGATGAGGCCCCACGCGGCGGTGAACCAGCGCGTGAGGCGCAGGGCGCGGTCGTTCGGCACCGCCGGGGCGAAGCTGCGCTTGTAGAAGTCGACCATCGTCGTCGTGCCGAGCGCGTTCATCGCGCTGGCGGTCGCCGACATCGCCGCGCACAAGATGACCGCGAGCAAGAGCCCCACGAGCCCCGGCGGGAAGCGCGTCATCACGAACGTGAGGAACACGTAGTCGGAGTCTTTCGTGCTCACGAGCGGGTCGGCCTTCGCGACGACCTTGCGCGCATCGGCGCGCACCGCGCGGTCTTTCGTCTCGAGGGCCGCGAGCTCGGGCTGCACCGCCTCGCCTGCGCGCCACCGCTGCAAGAGCGCCTGCTTCTCGGCGAACAGCGCCTCGTGCTGCTGCTCGAGCGGCACGATGGCCGGCCGCGCGCGCTCGAGGGCCGCCCGGTTCCAGAACACGGGCGACGGGTTGAACTGAAAGAACACGAACACGAACACGCCGACCGCCAAGATGAGCAGCTGCATCGGCACCTTCAGCAGCGCGTTCATGAGCATGCCGAGGCGGGTCTGGGCGAGGCTCTCGCCCGAGAGGTAGCGCTGCACCTGCGACTGGTCGGTGCCGAAGTACGCGAGCGCGACGAAGGTGCCCCCGGTGATGCCCGACCAGAACGTGTAGCGGGTGTCGAGGCGCAGCGAGTAGTCGACGGCCTGCAGCTTGCCGAGCACACCGGCGACGGCGACGGCCTCGCCGAGCGAGACGGGCAGCTGGCGAATGATGACCGCGACCGCGAGCGCCATGCCGGCGAGCATGACCACCATCTGCAGCTGCTGGGTCTGGTTCACGGCGCGGGTGCCGCCCGAGACGGTGTACGCGATGACGACGAGGCCGATCGCGACGGTGGTGACGTGGGTCGGCCAGCCGAGCACGACCGAGAGCACGATGGCGGGCGCGTAGATCGACAAGCCCGTGCCGAGGCCGCGCTGGAGCAGGAAGATGACGGCGGTGAGCTGCCGCGTCTTCAGGTCGAAGCGCTGCTCGAGGTACTCGTACGCGGTGAGCACGCGCGTTCGGTAGAAGATGGGCACCATCGTGGCGCTCAAGAACACCATCGCGATGGGCACGCCGAAGTAGAACTGCACGAAGCCGAGGCCGTCTTCGAAGCCCTGGCCGGGCGTCGAGAGAAACGTGATGGCGCTCGCCTGCGTCGCCATGATGCTGAGGCCTACCGTGTACCAGCGCGAGTCTTCGCCGCCGCGCAGGTAGGCGCCGACGTTTTTGATGCCGCGCGTCTTGTACGTGCCGTAGCCGACGATCGCCGCGAGCGTGCCGCCGAGCACGAGCCAGTCGAGCGTGCTCACCAGGCGACCTTCGACAGCGCGGTGAGCAACACGACGGTCACGGCCAGCGCCGCCAGCACGAGCGCGTAGGGTCTGCGCCACCGCCGGTCGTCGGCGTCGTGGTCAGCGGCCATGGGCGAGCAGGTTCGCGAAGAGGCGGTACGCGCCGGGCACGCCGGCGGGCAGCTGCCGGAAGAACGCGAGGCCCGTGTAGATGAACGTGCCCTTGCCGTGCTTCGCGACGAGCAGGGCGCCTTTCTTGGGCTCTTCTTTCGGGTCGTGCATCGAGAGCGGCGTGGCGTACTTCTCGTCCCACCTGTTCGCGAAGTAGAGGCCGCGCTCCTGCACCCAGCCTTCGTAGTCGGCGGGGCCGAGCGCGTTCGGCTTCGAGACGAGCGGGTGTCTGTCGAAGGTGAGCTCGGCGGTCTCGTCGGTGACGCGGTCGTTCGAGAGCTCGAACGGAAATGGGCCCAGGTCGGGCGGCACGTCGCTGAGCCGGTTTTTGGTGTTGTACTGGAGCAGCAGCGTGCCGCCCTTCTCGACGTACTGCATGAGCTTCGTGCGGTACGACGGGAGCCTCGGGTTGACGTTGTACGCACGAATGCCGACGACGATGGCGTCGTAGCCTTCGAGCGGCTTCGAGCGCAGCGCCTCGTCGTCGAGCAGGGTCACCTCGTAGCCGACCTGCCGCAGCGACGGCGCGACCTCGTCGCCGGCGCCGGGCACGTACCCGATGCGCGTGACGCGGCCGCGCGCGAGCTGCACCTTCACGAGCTTCACGTCGGCCGGCGCGAGCACGGTCTGAATGGGTATGTGCGGGTACTCGATGCGCGTGAGCGTCTGCGCGCCGAGCGAGAGCGTGCCCGTCGTCGGCTTCACCTGAATCGCCACCTCGGCAGAGTCACCCTTCTTCGCGAGCGAGTACCTCTGGCCCTGCACCTCGCCCGACTGCGCGTCGGCGTGGGCGGTGACGGTCACCTTCAGCGTCTTCGGCTTCTCGTCGGCGAAGACGAGCAGCGCCGATTCGGGCTTCACCGTGACGCCGGGCAGCAGCTCGACGCTGCGGTAGCGCTCGCCGACGGTCGGGTCGACCCACTTGAACTGCACCTCGCGGCGCAGCGTGAAGGTGTCGAACACGAAGTCGGCCCACGGCGCGGCTTCGACCTTCAGCGTCGCCTTCCCGGGCTGCACCGTCTGCCCGTCAGACAGGCGCACCTCTTTGAGCTTCACGGGCGCGTCGGTGCGCACGAGCGCGGTGAGCGTGACGTCGAGCGGGCCCGGCGCGACGACCGAAAACGCCGACGCAGAGGCCTCGACGAACACGCCGGCGCACGCCGCGATGAGCCGCTCGAGCTCGGCGAGCTTGTGCGGCGGAGCGCCCTTCACCACCTTCATCGCGGCGAGCGCCTTGAGCAGCACGGGCACGGCGGCGGCGGGCTTCTCGGGCTTCCACTCGCGCACCGCCTGGTCGAGCAGCCTCTGCAGGCCCTCCGAGCCGGCGACCCGCTTCCACGTGAGGTCGACGCCGTCGAACAGCGACTTGCCCGGCTCGCCGCCGAGGTGAATCAGCCACTCGGGGCTCGGCCCGTGAATCGGCGCCGCGCCGAAGCCCTGGCTCTTGTGCTGCGAGCGGCTGGTCGCGGCGAGCTCGCCGTAGGTGAGGCCCAGCACCGGGTTGAAGACGCTGGAGTCGAAGGTGAGCGCCTTGGGGTCTTCTTTCCACGAGTTCCACACGATGCGCTTCGCGGCCCACGGCGCCCCGAGCTCGGGGTGAAACGCCGCGTCGGCGGCCGCGGTGAACGCCTCGAGGCCGAGCCGCGCCGACGCGGTGTGGTGGCCGTGCGTGTCGCCGCCCTCGAGCGCGAAGCGCGTGATGATGACGTCGGGCTTCACGTCGCGCACGACCTTCACGGCGTCGGCGAGCACCTCGTCGTGGTTCCACCGCTGCAGCGTCTCGTCGACGCTCTTCGAGTAGCCGAAGTCGGCCGCGCGGGTGAAGTACTGCTCGGCGCCGTCGATGCGCCGGGCGGCGAGCAGCTCTTGCGTGCGAATGAGGCCGAGCAGGGGGCCGAGCTCCTGGCCGATGAGGTTCTGGCCCCCTTCGCCGCGCGTGAACGACAGGTACGCGGCGCGCACCTTCTGCTCGTTCGCGAGCGTGGCGAGCAGGCGGGTGTTCTCGTCGTCGGGGTGGGCGGCGACGTAGAGGGCGCTGCCGACGACCTGCAGCTTCTTCAGGTCGGCGTACAGCTCGGCGCTGCTCTGCGACGCGGCGACGAAGAGGGTCATGGTGAGCTCGAGCATGGTGTCTGGGCTTCTCTAGACGAGTGAGCGGTAGAGCGCTTCGTACGCGTCGACCTGCGGGCCGGGGCGCCACTTCTGCTCGGCGGTTGCGCGCGCGGCGGCGGCGTGGCGGGCGTGCAGCGCGGGGTCGGTGAGCAGCGCGACGGTGCGGGCCGCCATGCCGGCGACGTCGCCGACGGGCAGCAGGGCGCCGGTGACTCCGTCTTCGACGAGCTCGGGCAGGCCACCGGTGCGCGAGGCGACGACCGGCACGCCGCAGCTCAGCGCCTCGAGCGCGGCGAGGCCGAAGCTCTCGGTCTCTGACGGGAAGAGGAAGACGTCGGCGGCCTGCAAGAGCGGCACGACGTCGCGCTGCTCGCCCGCGAACGTGACGGGCACCCTCAGCTCGGCGGCGAGCCGCTCGACGTCGGGGCGCGCAGGGCCGTCGCCCACGAGCGTGAGCGTCGCGCCGGGCAGCTGCTTCTTCACTTCTGCGTAGATGCGCACCACGTCGCCGACCCGCTTGAGCGGGCGAAAGTTCGAGTCGTGCACGAGCTTCAGGCCAGGCCGGCTGCTTGAAAGGGGCACGAAGCGCGCCGTGTCGACGAAGTTGCCGATGACGCGGGGCTCGACGCCGAACACGCGCTTCGCCTCGGTCGCGAGGTAGCGCGTCGGAGTCGTGACGGCGTCGGCTGACTGCACGCCGAGCTTCACGACCGGGTGCAGGGCGGGGTCGGCGCCGAGGGTGAGCACGTCGGTGCCGTGCAGCGTGACGACGAGCTTCGGGGCCTTCGCGCCGAGCAGCTGCCGCGCGAGGTGCGCGCTCGTCGCGTGGGGTATCGCGTAGTGCACGTGCAGCACGTCGAGGCCGTGGCCCACCTCGGCGAGCTTCGACGCGAGCGCGAGCGCGTACTCACCGCCGGGGAACAGCGCGTGCACCGGTGTCTCGACGCGGTGGAGCTTCGCGGTGCGCAGCCGGGGCGGCGCGTCGGCGCCGATGAAGCAGACGTCGTGGCCGCGCGCCCCCAGCTGCTCGCCGAGCTCGGCTGCGATGACGCCGCTGCCCCCGAGGGTCGAGTGACAGACGAGGCCGAGCTTCATGGCGACACGTCTTTCAGGCTCGCGTGCCACGGGTCGACGTGGGGCAGCACGTCGAGCCCGGGGAAGCTGGGCAGGCCGAGCACCCGCTCTTGGGGCTCGCCGTTCGGCTCGAGCATCGCGTTCAGCCGCGCCTGGCGGTCGGCGCGCACCGTGTCGAGGCCGTCGAGGTGCCGGCGGTAGCGGCCGGCGAGGCGCGAGGCGGCGCGCGCGATGGTGCCGCGCGTGCGCTTCACCGCGTCGGGCAGCGGCACCCCGGCGAGCGCGTCGTCGGCGGCCTTCACCAGCTGCCGCTCGAGCTCATCGGGCGAGGGCCCCGCCGCCGTCTCTGGCCCCGGCTCGGCCAGCTTCTCGAGCAGCCGCCGCGCGCGATGGTCGACGACGCGAAAGCGCGCCCGCGGCACCAGCATGGGCATGGGGATGCCGAAGTGTGCGTACAGCGGCGCGAGCTGCGCGAAGTAGTTCAGCTCGCCGGGCCCGCCGACGATCGCGGCGGTGGGGAGCAGCGTGTCTTGCAACATCGGCCGCAGGAGCGCCGAGGTGCTGAAGCAGCCGGGGCGCTTCAGCGGGTCGAGGCCGGCCTCGCCGCCGGCGTCGAGGCGGTGACGCGGGCCCTTCGGGCCCTCGGGGGGAAAGAACGAGAGCGCGGCGCCGGGCTTCACGCGCACCTGCACGTCGAAGCCCGCAGCCTCGAGCTCGGCCGAGCGGGCCTCGAGCACCCGCGAGATTTCGGCGGCGTCGCGCAGGGCGCGCGCGTGCACGGGCGCGGCGGCCTCGGAGCAGTCGCACGGGTCGACGACCACGAGCTCGGGGAACAACGCCTGCAGCACCCCGCGAAAGGCGCCGACCCAGGTCGCGCCCGGCCGGTAGTGCTCGGCCCAGAGCTCGGGCTCGCGGAGCTGTTTCACCGCCGCGCCGATGTCGTCGCCGAACACCGCGTGCTTCACCGACGTCTTCGGTTCGGCCACGACGCGCGCGTGCAGGCGCACGAGCTCGCCCTTCGCGTCGAGCACGTGCACGTGGTCGATCTCTTCGAAGTCGTGGTCTTCGGTCTGCAGCCAGAACACCGGCACGCAGCGCACGCCCGTCTCGGCCTGCAGCGCGCGCGCAGCGGCGATCGCCGTCGCGGCCTTGTAGGCCGAATAGAGCGGCCCGAGAAACAGGCCGACCTGCTGGCCGGTGACGACGGCGACCGCGCCCGGCTCGAGGCCGAGGCCGGGAAGCGCGCGCCGGCCCTGCGCGCGCTTCACCGCGGCCCGTCTTCCCTCGGCGCTCGCGTACTCGGCAGGCAGAAACCGCTCTGCCCGCGGCTCACGCGCGAGAAACGCTGCCGAAAACGAAGCCGACATCGGTGCTGCTCAGCCCTTGTTCTTCCACTCCGTGAGGGCCTTCTTCACGTCGTCTTTGAAGAAGAAGTCGTTCGGGTTCTTCTCGGCCTCGCCGAGCTTCTGCGCCTTCTCGGCGAGCGGGTACGCGTCTTTGTACTTGCCCTGACCGGCGAGCACCTGGGCCTTCACCCACGTGTTGAGCCACGTCTCGCGAATCGCGATGGAGCGCTCGACCTTCTCGAGCGCCTCGGGGTACTGCTTGCCGTCGAGGAAGTAGCGGGCCGCGTTGTTCATCGGCTGCCAGTTGCTGTCGGTCGCCGACTGAATGTTGGCGAGCGCCTGGTCTTTCGTCTTCAGCTTCACCGGCAGCGAGACCTTCACCTTTTCCCACTCGAGGTCGATCGACGCGGTGTCGTCGGTGAAGTTGGTGACGAGGTACGCGAGGCGCTCACGGTTCGGCACCGCAGCCGGCTTCACGTTGACGCGCAGCAGGTCCTGCTCCTTCTTGTAGCCGAAGGCGCCGCCCTGGTTCGCCTCCTTGTTGAGAATCAGCGTCCACTCCTTCGCGGTGGGAATCGCGAAGAACGCGTACGTGCCGGCCGGCACCTGGGTGCCTTCGATCTCGACGTCTTTGCTGAACGTGAACTTCGTCGCGGCGTTCGCGCCGGTGCGCCAGACCTCGCCGTACGGCACGAGGTTGCCGGGGCCCCAGATCTTTCGGCCCTTCACCGCGGGGCTCGAGTACTCGATGGTGATGTCGGTGAGACCGACGGTCTGAACGACCTTGGCCGCAGGTGACTTCGCCGGCAGCTGAAGCTGCTGCGCCGACGCGCTCACTGCGACCACAAGACAGGCTGCGAACACGATTTTCATGAGGGCCCTCTCCGTTGTTGTCGTTGCTACTTGCGGCGCACAGTGACTCCAGCGCGCCGCCGGTTTCATGTCGCGCGTCTTATCTGGAACGAAAAACGCTTCAACAGGTGAGGCGCGCGCGTGACGGCCTCGAAGTGCGCCGGTCGCAGGTCTCGGGGCGCCCTGACATCTTCGGGCGATGCGCATCACCATCGCCCTGCTCGTGCTCACCGCCTGCGGCAGCCTGCCTTTCGACGAAGAAGACGGGGGCGCGGCCGGCGGCGGGGCGACGGCGGGCGGCGGCTCGGAAGCGGGCGGCCGCGAGAGCACAGCCGGCGGCGGCGACACGGCAGGCGGCGGCGAGAACCTGGCGGGCGGTGGAGCGACGGCCACTGCGGGCGGTGGAGCGACTGCGGGCGGCGGAGCGACGGCCACTGCGGGCGGCGGCGCGACGGCCGGCGGCGGCGCAGCGCAGCCGTGCACGACGCGCATCACCTACGGCAACGGGTGGATTCGACCGGCCAACCACCCGACCGACTTCGACGTGGCAGCCGGCCAGGTGACGTGGGACGGCGCGTTCACCGTCGACGGCTCGGGCAACAGCGTCGCCCAGCTCTCGAACGGCTGGAGCCCCGTCTTCACCGGCCGCACCGGCGCGGTGATCTCGCTGCGGCACTCGGCCGGCTGCCCGCAGACGGCGTGCTCGACGCGCATCACGTACGGCGCGAACTGGCTGAAGCCTGCGAACCACCCCGCGCAGTACGACGACGTCTCGGGCGTCGTCACGTCAGACGGCACGTGTGTCGGCTCTGCCGCGCGGCTCTCGAACGGGTGGCAGCCACACTTCACGGGCGCGTGCGCGTACTCGATGCGCTACCAGGGCTGCGAGGCAGACCTCTTCGCGAACCCGGTGCTCGAGAGCAGCTGCCCCGACCCCGGCGTGCTGAAGGACGGCAGCACGTACCTCATGGTGTGCACGTCGGGCGGGCCCGGCTACCCGATTCGTTCGTCGACCGACCTGGTCAACTGGACGTTTCGGGGCACCATCTTCACGAACGCGCAGAGGCCGCAGTGGGCGACGGGCGACTACTGGGCTCCCGAGGTGATGCACATCGGCAACACGTACGTCGCGTACTTCAGCGCGCGGCACACCGACGGCTCGCTCGCGGTCGGCGCCGCGACATCGGCGACGCCGTACGGCCCGTACACCCCGCAGGCCGCCCCGCTCGTGAAGGAGCCGTACCCCGGCGTCATCGACGTGCACACCTTTCGCTCGAGCGACGGCAAGCTCTGGCTCACGTGGAAGTACGACGGCAACGCGGTCGGGCAGAAGACGCCGATTCGCGTTCAAGAGCTCGCCGCGAACGGCCTCACGCGCATCGGCAACCCCATCGACATTCTCACCAACGACCGCGCGTGGGAGGGCAACGTCGTCGAAGGTCAGTGGCTGATTCAGGAGGGCGGCTTCTACTACCTGTTCTACAGCGGCAACGGCTACGCGAGCGCGTCGTACGCCGTCGGGGTCGCGCGCGCGACGTCGCCGACCGGGCCGTACACGAAGGCGGCCGCTCCGATTCTGGTGACGAAGGGCGCGTGGGCGGGGCCGGGCCACGGCTCGGTGGTGCGCGGGCCCGGCAACGACGGCTGGTGGTTCGTGTTCCACTCCTGGCAGGCGGGGAACATCAACCAGGCGCCCGGCCGGCAGGTGCTGCTCGAGCGCGTCACCTTCGAGAACGGCTGGCCGGTGATGCACGCCGCGCCGTCTTCGCGGAGCCAGCCCGTGCCGTGACGGCGACGTCGCCGCCGCTGTGTGAGGTCTGGTAGCCGCCGAGCGCTTCGAGCTCACGCTTGAAGGGTTGACCTGCGACCGTGTCGACGAGCCGCTCGATGCGCTCAGGGCGTGCTGCAGTTCACGATGGCGGGCACGCAGTCGGTCTTCCAGGGCGGGTTTCAGCAGGTGCGCGGAGTGGCGTGGGACGAAGCGAACCGGCGCGTGTTCGCGGTCGACCACGACGGCGACACGTCGAACGGCACGACACACTTCCTCCAGATCATCCCCGTACCGTGACGTTCGCTTCCGTCTTGCTGCTCGTCGCCCTCTCTCAAGACGGCGACGTGGGTGAGCTCGAGCCCGATGCCAGCGCTCGCGCTGCCGCAGTCGAGGTGCCCGACGCAGGCGGGCCGCTGCTCACGCAGGTTGTCGACAAGGTCTCGGGCGGCACGCTCGACTTCGCCGACGGCATGCTGGCCGCGTCGTTCGTGCTCGAGACCGACGTGCGCGCGTACGCGGCCGAGGTCGAAGGTCAGAACGGCTTCGCGCTGGGCCGCATGCGCATCGGCGCGCGTGCCCAGCCGGTGAGCTGGCTGCGCGCGACCGGCGCCATCGAGTGGGCGGGCGAGAAGTCAGTGGTGCTCGACGCGTTCATCGACCTCTGGGCGCTGCCGTGGGTACGGCTCTCGTTCGGCTACGGCAAGACGCCGCTGTTCTCGTCGGCGAAAGACCAGGCGATCGAGACGCAGACGTTGGGTGAGCTGTCGCTGCCGGTGCGTACGCTGTGGCCACGGCGCGACCTGGGCGCCGAGGTGTTCGTGACGCCGCCGCGCGTGCCGGTCGAGGTCTGGGCGCGCGGCGGCAACGGCTCGCGTGGGCCGCTCGGCAACGACAACAACCACCTCGCGCTCGATGCACGCGTAGACCTGGTGTTCGGCAACGAGCGCTTCTTCGAGCCACGCGACGTGCGGTGGGGCGTGCGGCTCGGCGTCGGCGCACACGTCGAAGAGGCGTTCGACCGCGCGGGCATCGGCGGCACGACGGCGGCGGGGTTTCTGTTCTACCGGCCGCCGCCGGTGTCGGGGCTGAGGCGGCTCGGCGAGGCGCACCTCGCGGTGAACGGGTGGCGCGTGCGGCTGCTGGTGGAAGGCGCGCTCGCGCTCGAGAACCGGTCGCGCGACACCGACGGCAACCCGACCACGCCGCGCGAAGAGCTCGCGGCGATCGGCGCGTGGGGTCTCTCGACCGAGCTGTCGGCGGTGGTGTGGGGCGACCCGAACGCGCTCTACGGCTGGCGCCGCACGCCGCTGCCCCAGGGCTTCCCGCGGTGGAGGGGAGGGGCCGTCGAGGTGGCGGCGCGCTTCGAGAAGCTCGCGCTGGGCCTGCGTGCGGCCGACGTCACGCCGGGCGGCGCAACGGGCGGCACGTTCGGGGTGAAGTGGTGGCCGACGTCGTTCTTCGGCGTCGGCGCGGTGGGGTACGTGCTGCGCTACGACACGCCGCCGCTCGAGTCGCCCGACCGGCTGTGGTCGTGGCAGGTGCTCGCGCGGCTGACCGTGCGGTTCCGGTGAGGGGGCGGGGCCCGAGGTGGTTCCAGGCGTTGCTGCAGTTTATATTCATCTATGTGCACCAGGTGATCATCGAGCTGGACGATGCGACCATCACGCGGCTGAACAAAGTGGCGCCCGCTCGCGCGCGCAAGCGCTCGGAGTTCATTCGCGAGGCCATTCGCCGCGCTCTGAATGAGGTTCTGGAGCGGGACATGGAGCGCGCCTATCGCGAGCAGCCCGACCGCCGCGCTGAGCCGGCGTTCGACGCTGAAACGTGGGAGCCAGCGCCGAAGCGGCGGAGGCGCGGGCGGTGAAGCAGTACGAAGTCTGGTGGGCCGACCTGCCCGCTCCCGTGGGGCGCCGGCCCGTGTTGCTGCTCTCTCGCGATCAGGTCTATCGGTTGCTGCGCCACGCAACCGTCGCGGAGATCACGACGACCATTCGCAACATTCCCGTCGAGGTCGAGCTGGGAGTCGATGAAGGGCTTGACCGCGATTCGGTGGCCAACCTCGACAACATTCAATCGGTCGCGCTGCGGCGCCTGTCCGAGAAGATTGGCGCCTTGAGCCCCGAGCGCGCGTGGGATGTCGAGCGCGCCATCGGCTACGCGCTCGACATCGATCGCCTGAAAGACTGAGCTCTACTTCGGCTGCGGCACGATGCGCAGGTACGGCTTGAGCGCCTTCCACCCGTTGGGGAACGACTTCTTCGCGTCGTCGTCGCTCACGGCCGGCACGATGATGACGTCGTCGCCGTTCTTCCAGTCGGCGGGGGTGGCGACCTTGTGCTTCGCGGTCAGCTGCAGCGAGTCGATGACGCGGAGCAGCTCGTCGAAGTTGCGGCCCGTGCTCGCGGGGTAGGTGAGCGTGAGCTTCAGCTTCTTGTCGGGGCCGACGACGAACACCGAGCGCACCGTGAACGTGTCGTTCGCGGCCGGGTGAATCATGTCGTAGAGGTTCGCGACGGCCTTGTTGGCGTCGGCGATGACGGGGAAGTTGAGCGCCTCGCCCTGGGTCTCGGCGATGTCACCGGCCCACTTCTTGTGGCTGTCGAGCGGGTCGACCGAGAGGC
>JAEUJP010000121.1 GCA_016793725.1 Myxococcaceae bacterium
ATCGCAGGCCCGGCGAACCCGTGGGGCCCGGCGCCGAGCCCGGTGCCGACCGACGGCCCCGGCCCGAACGCGCTGCTGCAGAACCACGTGCTGATGATCATTCACCCGCCGATGCTCTACCTGGGCTTCGTGGGCATGACGGTGCCGTTCGGCATCGCGACCGGTGCGCTCTTGCGCGGCGAGCTCGGTGATGCGTGGCTGGTACCCCTGAGAAAGTGGACGTTGGTGCCCTGGATGTTCCTCAGCGTCGGCATCATCTTGGGCTCGTGGTGGGCGTACGCGGTGCTCGGCTGGGGCGGCTACTGGGCGTGGGACCCGGTCGAAAACGCGTCGTTCATGCCGTGGCTCGCGGCCACCGCGTTCATTCACTCGACCATGGTGCTCGAGCGAAAGAAGTCGCTGAAGCTGTGGACTCTGGCGCTCGCGCTCGGCGCGTTCTGGCTGACCATCGTCGGCACGTTCATGACGCGCTCGGGCGTCTTCAACTCGGTGCACAGCTTCACGCAGTCTGACATCGGCCCGACGTTTCTCGTCTTCATCGCGGTCATCATGGTGTTCTCGATCGCGCTGCTCGCGCTGCGCGGCCCGCTGCTGGTCGCCGAGTCGCAGATGCAGTCGATGGTCTCGCGCGAGGGCAGCATTCTGCTGAACAACCTCGTCTTCTGCGCGCTCACGTTCACCGTGTTTCTCGGCACGACGTACCCGCTGGTGACCGAGGCGCTCGCGAACAAGCGCATCAGCGTCGGCGAGCCGTACTTCAACACCATGGCGCTGCCCATCGCGCTCTTGATGCTGTTTCTCATGGGCGTCGGCCCGATGTTGCCGTGGGGCGAGGCGAACGCGGGCACCACGGCCCGTCAGCTGGCGGCGCCGTCGATCGGCGGCGGCATCGCCGTCGCGCTGTGGAAGGTGCTCACCCTCGGCGCGAGCGAGACCGCCGAGTACGCGAGCGGGTCGACGCTGGCGATCGTCTGTTTCTTTCTCGCGGGGTTCGTGGCCGTCATCACCCTGCGCGAGCTCGTGCTGCCGGCGCGCCGGCTCATGACCGAGGCGAACACCGGCGCGTGGTCGGCGGTGGTGCGGTCGGCGAGCCGGGCTCCGCGACGGTTCGGCGGCTACGTGGTGCACCTGGCCATCGTCATCATCATCGTCGCGGTCGCGGCCTCGAGCGCGTTCAAGACGCACGCGACGGGCACGCTGAAGCCGGGGCAGACGCTGAGCGTCGGCGACTACAAGGTGCGCTTCGACGGGCTGTCGAGCGGGCAAGAGCCCCACCGCGCGTGGACGGCGGCGAACCTCACCGTGATTCACCCCGACGGCAAAGAGCACCCCTACGTGAACGGCAAGGGCCCGCGCATGAACTTCTACGAGCGGCAGACCGACCCGGTCGGGTCGCCGCTGGTGCATGAGCTCATCTGGCGCGACGTGTACGTGAGCCTCCTGGCGTTCGACGGCAAAGAGCAGTCGGCGAGCTTCAACGCGTGGGTGTTCCCCCTCGTCGGGTGGATCTGGTACGCGATTCCCATCTTGGTGGCGGGCTCGCTCATCTCGCTGTGGCCGCGGCGCCGGCAGCTGCTCGCGTCTGACGCGCCGGCAGGGGCCGAGGCGGCGAAGGCGTGAAGCGCTGGGTCGTCATCGGGGTCGCGGTGGCGGCGACGGCGACGCTGCTCGTCGTGTACTTCAAGGCGTTCGGCACCGACCCGCATGCCGTGCCGTTCATGCTGACCGGCAAGAAGGCGCCGCCGTTCAAGATCAAGCGGCTCGACACGGGTGAGGTCGTCGACTCGTCGGCCTACGCGGGCCAGCCGATGGTGCTGAACTTCTGGTCGACGTGGTGCGGGCCGTGCAAGCAGGAGCACCCGGTGCTGAACTGGGCGGCGCAGAAGTACCAGGGCCGCGCGGTGTTCTTCGGCATCGTGTTCGAGAGCGAAGAAGACGCGACGAAGCGCTGGTTGCAGGAGCACGGCGAGGGCTTCCCCCAGCTGTTCGACCCCAAGTCGACGGTGGCGGTCGACTACGGCGTGTCGGGCGTGCCCGAGACGTACTTCATCGACAAGAGCGGCACCATCGTGAGCAAGTACCCCTACCCGATCGACCCGCGCACGATGGAAGCGCGGCTCGCCGAGATCTTGTGATCCTCGCACTGCTCGCGAGCCTGGCGCTGGCCCAAGGTGACTACGCGCCCGGCCGCGCCGGCACCGACCCGCTCGACGCCGAGCGCGAGGCCCGCGTACAGCGGCTGGGCAAACAGATTCGCTGCCCGGTGTGCCAGGGCGTCTCGATCGCCGACTCGCCCTCGTCGATGGCGCGCGCGCAGCTCGACAAGGTGCGCGAACTGGTGGCCGCGGGCCGCAGCGACGAAGAGATCTACCAGTACTTCGTGGCCCGCTACGGCGAGTGGGCGCTGCTCTCGCCCAGCAAGCAGGGCGTGACGAGCGTGCTGTGGCTCGCGCCGGTGCTGCTGATTCTGCTCGGCACGCTGTTCATCTGGCTGCAGGTTCGCAAGAAGCCTGCGGCGCCCCCGGCCGCTGAGCCTGCGGTGTCGACCGCCGCCGCCGAAGAAGACCCGTACCTCGCCGCCGTGCGAAAAGACCTGCAGCAATGAACCCGCACGTCACGAACTGGACGCCCGGCATCATCGTGCTCGCCGCGGCCCTCGGGGCTGCTGTTCTGTTCGTGCTGAACTCGCGGCGCGGCTCGCCGGGCAAGGCGCTGGCGCCCGAAGATCTCGACGAGCGCTACAACGCGCTGCTCGCCCAGCTGAAAGAGCACGCGGCGTCGAAGCACCTCGCCCCGACCGCCGAGTGGCAGGCCGAGCAGACGCGCCTCGAGCTCGCCGCCGCCGCCGTGCTGCGCGAGCGGGCCGGCAAGGGCCACGAAGCCGCGAAGGCGCAGGCACGCGCCGAGAAGCTCGCGAAGGCGCACGCCGCGAACCCGGGCGGCAGCACGCTGCGCGGAGCGCTGATGGGCGGCGGTGTCGTCGCGTTCTTCGCGGTGCTGGGCCTCGTGCTCACGCAGCAGACGTCGGCGCGCGTCGAGGGCCGCGAGATGACCGGCACGAGCCCTGGCGCTCAAGGGCCGCAGGCGCCGATGCAGGCGCGACCCGACCCGAAGGCCGAGGTGAACCGGCTGCGCCGGCAGGCCGAAGAGAGCCCCGAAGACGTCGAGGTGCTCGCGCAGGTGGCCGGCGAGCTCGTGAAGCTGCAGGCGTTCAACGAGGCCTTCCCCATCGTCACGCGCGCGAGCGGCATCGACCCGTACCACGTGCAGACGCGCATCTGGCGCTCGGTGCTCGAGGCCGTCGACGGCCAGGCGCTGCTGGCGGTGCAAGACCTCGAGCACCTCG
Source organism: Myxococcaceae bacterium (assembly GCA_016793725.1). Taxonomy (GTDB): domain Bacteria; phylum Myxococcota; class Myxococcia; order Myxococcales; family Myxococcaceae; genus Xiheicaenimonas; species Xiheicaenimonas phototrophica. Next base: position 3,347 of record JAEUJP010000121.1, read on the forward strand.
GCGACAGCTACCCGGGCGCGTACAAGGCGCGGCTCTACGCGGGGCTCATCTCGCTCGAGCTCGAGCAGCCCGAGCGGGCGGTGAAGCAGCTCGAGCTGTACCTCGCCGAGGCGCCGCCGTCTGAGCAGCCCCCCTTCATCGCGATGAGTGTTCAGCGACTGAAGGCGCAGCTTGCTGCTACGAAGCCACCATGAGCTACCCGCCCCGATTGGGCCACCTGGTGACGCGCGGCGTGATGGCGGCGCGGTTTCGCGCGACGTTCGCCGAGAGCCACGAGATCGACGAGAACGAAGCGCAAGAACGGCTCGAGCGGGCGTTCGCCGGCCGCCTGTGGGAGCTCATGCTCCAGTCGACCTGGGCGGCGCTGAACGACAAGAAGCGCGTGGCCGACCCCGATGCGGTCGTCGAGAAGATCGCGCGTACGTTGAAAGATCGGCCGCTGCGGCCCGGCAAGGCAGCGAAGCTGGGCCCCGCGTTCAGCGCGTTTCTGGTGATGATCGACCTCGAGGCGGGCATGGCGAGCGACGCCGCCCGCAAGGTGCTCGAGAGCGCGCAGGGCGAGGCGATGAAGCAGGCAGGGCTCGCCGAGGCGGGCCGCTTTCTCGCCGCAGAGCTGGTGAAGTAGCGCACACGCGCTGCGGCTGACTGATCAGCGGGCCGCGAGCCTCGCAGGGCGCTACAGGTCCGTGGCAAGCTCTACGTGGTCGTAAATCTTCCCCGCGCGCATGGCTCGACGATCCTCTCGGCGAATGAAACAGCTCGAGCTCCCGCTTGCGCCGCGGCTGAAGCTGATCCGCGGTCTCGGTCAGAAGAAGATTGAAGCGCTGTCGTCTCGTGATGCCGTCGCACGTGTGCTCATCGAGACCGGCGCCGACCTGCTCTTGAAGCGCATCAGCCCCGTGCGCGCAGAGGCCATCGAGGCCGACGTCGAGGCGGTGCTCGCGCTGTTCGACCGCGTCGACAAAGAGCCGGCGCTGATGCCCGAGCTGCAGAAGCGCCTCGATGATCTCGAGGCGCTGATGCGTGAAACCCGCGACCGCCGCGTCACCCGCGCGCGCTGAGCTTTTTGCCCGTCGAGACCCGTGCCGGTTGAAAGCTATGGCGAGTACGAGCTGATCAAGAAGCTCGCCTCCGGCGGGATGGCGTCGATCTACCTCGCGCGCCAGAAGGGCCTCGAGGGCTTCGAGAAGCTGCTGGTGGTGAAGCGAATTCTGCCGCACCTCGCCGAGAACGACGAGTTCATCAAGATGTTCCTCGACGAGGCGCGCATCGCGGCGCGGCTGAATCACCCGAACATCGTTCAGATCTTCAACCTCGGCGCGCAGGGCGACTCGTACTTCATCGCGATGGAGTACATCCACGGAGAGGACGTTCGCCGCGCGTGGAAGCGCGCCGACGCCCAGGGCAAGGCCATACCCATACCGCTCGTGTGCCGCGTCGTGATGGAGGCCGCCGCCGGGCTCGACTACGCGCACAAGAAGGCCGACGCGTCGGGCAAGCCGCTCGGCATCGTGCACCGCGACATCTCGCCGCAGAACATTCTCGTGACGTTCGAGGGCGGCGTGAAGGTCGTCGACTTCGGCATCGCGAAGGCTGCCGACCAGGCGACGGTGACGAAGTCGGGCGTGCTGAAGGGCAAATATTCGTACATGTCGCCCGAGCAGGCGGCCGGGCAGAAGATCGACCGGCGCAGCGACATCTTCGCGCTCGGCATCGTGATGTACGAGCTCATCACCGGCACCCGGCTCTTCAAGCGCCTCACCGACATTCAGACGCTGAACGCGGTCGCCGACTGCGAGGTCGCGCCGCCGTCTGAGGTGAACGCCCGCGTGCCGAAAGACTTCGACGCGATCGTGATGAAGGCGCTCGCGAAGAACCCCGACGATCGGTACCCCGACGCGGCGGCGCTGCGCGCGGCGCTCGAAGACTACCTGCTGCAGCGCAAGCTCTCGGCGTCGGCCATTCAGCTCGCGGCGTTCATGAAAGACATCTACGCCGACCGGCTCAAGCGCGAGGCCGAAGAGGGGCAGGTCGTCATCGACGATCTCGACAAGTCGCGAAACCTCGACGAGGGCATGAAGGCCACCCCTTCGCCGCGCGGGCCCGCCAAGGCGACCGGCAGCGGCGCGAAGCCCTCTCGCGCCGACGCGAGCGACGACCCCGACGCGACGCGCGCCGACCGCAGCGGCGAGCGACGTGAGCGAGACCGCGAGCGCGAGCAGCGTGAGGCGCCGCCGATCATCGAGCCCCCCGAGACCAGCTTCGAGCGCGAGCGCACGACCGGGCGCACCGAGTCGGTCGCCAGCATCACGATGGCGAACCCGAACGCCCGCTTCCCCTGGGTGTGGGCCGTGCTGCTCGGCGTGGTCGGGGCGGCGCTCGGCGCCTGGCTCGTGCTGCGCAGCGGCGGCGGTGGCTTCGTGCGCGTGGTCACCGACCCGCCCGGCGCCCAGGTGGCCGTCGACGGCGCGCCGGTGCCCGACGTGGTCACCCCCTGCACCCTGCCGAAGCTGCCGGGCGGCAACCACGCGGTGACGTTCACGAAGAAGGGCTTCGAGAAGCTCGAGACCAGCGTCACGGTGCCCGACCGGGGCGAGCTCGCCATCGGGCCGTTCAAGCTGCGCGAGGTGGCGCCGCTGACGCCGGTGGTGGTGAAGCCTCCGCCGCCCCGCTCGGTGAGCTTCGTGGTGAAGTCGACGCCGCCCGGCGCCGTGGCGTCACTGCACGGCACCAAGATCGGCGCGACCCCGGTGACCGTCGAGCTGACGGTCGGCGACAAGGTGCCGGTGAAGCTCGAGCTGCCGGGCTATCGCGAGCGCGAAGAGGTGCTCACGGTGCCCGAACAAGACGGCGAGCAGTCGTACACGCTCGAGAAGCTCGACGAGCCGCCGAAGAAGAAGAAGTCGAAGCCGAAGGAGCCGTGACGAGATGCTGCTGCGGAACCTCGGGCTGGTCGTGGCGGGTGGAGCCTTCGGGAGCGGCGCGCGCTACCTCGTCGCCGTCTTCGCCGAGAAGGCGCTGCCCGCGAGCTTCTTCTGGGGCACGTTCATCGTGAACGTCGTGGGGTCTGCGCTGCTCGGCGCGATTGCGGCCGCTGCGACCGGCGAGCCCGCGCGCCTGTCGCCCGAGCTGCGGCTGTTGCTCGGCACCGGCGTCATGGGCGGCTTCACCACCTACTCGACGTTCAACGCCGAGGTCTTGAAGGCGCTGCAGGCGGGCGCGCACGTGAAGGCCGGCGTGTACCTGCTCGCGACGGTCACCGTGTGCCTGCTCGGCGCGTGGGCCGGCTGGGCTGCCGTCAGGGCGTGAACCAGCCGCGCCGGGCTTCCGTGAGCGCGGCGCGCGGGTTGCGGTCGATGTCGACGAGGCCCCACCACTCTTCGTTGAAGGTCAGGTCGGGGTGGGGGCCGCCGCCGGGGGCGATGCCGCCGACGTCGTGCACGTCGGTGCGGCCGCCCGAGTCTTTCCACCACTCGTCGCACCACTCGAAGAGGGCGCCGCCGATGGCGACGCCGCCGTCGCCCGACCAGCTGCGGTGAATCTCGCGGGTGAGCGCAAAGGTCGCGGCGGCCTGGGCGGCTTGATCTTCGCCGGGCACGAGCGCGTTCCACGCGTCGGCGCCGTACTCGCCGAGCATCATCGGCTTGGTGCTGCGCGACGCCCAGCGCGTGAAGAGATCGCCGAACGAGATGCCGCGGTACACGTTGATGGCCCAAACGTCGGTGAGCGGCATCGCCGTGACGACGTCGGCCGCCGGCAGCTCGCCGTAGACGTTCACGATCGGCAGGCGCTGATCGACGGTGCGAATCAGCTGCATCACCTCGTTCAGCCGCGCGCGCGAGTCGGCCTGCGACAGCCCGACGTAGAGGCCGTTGTAGTTCCACTCGTTGCCGACCAACCACGCGAGCACCGCCGGGTGCGACGACGCGGCCTGCACGCGAGCCACGACGGCGTTCGCCGGGTCGCCGCCGTACGCGTACACCGTGTCGAGCACCCACAGCCCGTGCCGCTGCAGCGCGTCGAGCACCGCGCGGTCGGTCAGCGGCACGTACGTGCGCACGGCGTTGAAGCCGGCGTCGGCCATCATCGCGGCGTCGCGCTCGACGTTGCCGGCGAAGTCGAGCCCGCCCGGGTGGGTGCCGCCCTTGCGCACCGGGTTCCACGCCACCGCCCTCACCTCGACCGCCACGCCGTTCACGAGCAGGCGCCGGCCGTCGATGTGCACGTCGGACAGGCCGCCGTCGCTCGCCCCGCCCGCCGCGCCTGTGCCCGCGGTGCCCGAGCCACCGGCGAGCGCGCGACCTCCGGCTGCCGCCTCGGCGCCGCCGCCCGCAGAGCCGCCGTCGGTTGTCGAGACCGCGGGGCCGGAGCAGGCCACACACAGCACGAGGCCGAGCGCTCGCGTCACAGGCTCTCGACGAAGGCGATGAGCGCGTCGCGCTCGGCGGGCTGCAGCGCCACCACCGACGCGCGCATCGGCGCGGCCTCACCGCCGTGCCACAGCACCGCCTCGAGCACCGAGCCGGCGCGGCCGTCGTGCAGCAGGTGCACGGCGCCCGAGACCTGCCGCGTGTAGCCGACGCCCCAGAGCGGAGCCGTTCGCCACTCGCTCGCGTCTTCTCTGCCCGAGGTGTCGGCGAGGTCGGGCCCGAGGTCGTGCAGCAAGAGATCGCTGAAGGGGCGCACGGCCTGGCTGCGCAGCTCTTCGAACGGGTGGGTGTCGCCGG
>JAEUJP010000133.1 GCA_016793725.1 Myxococcaceae bacterium
AGACCCTGGCCACCCGACTCCGCCTCCTCCCGAGCACTGCAAGGAGCTCGAGGCCAAGCTCATCGAGTGCAAGGCGCTGAACGTCGACTGCCCCGATGCCGAGGTGCTCCTCGCCGAGTGCCATGGGCCTGGTGGTCAGCCGGGCCAGCCCGGTCACCCGCCGCCGCCGCCCCCACCGCCGCCTCCGCCCGCGAACTGCGACGTGTTCGCGACGCTGTTCGCGAGCTGCCACGCGTCTCACCCGAATGACCCGCTGTGCGATCAGATCCTCGCGGCGTGGCAGCAGTGCATGATGCCCCCGAAGCCGCCGCCTCCTTCCGGCCCGTGATGCCCGCGACCCTCCTCCCCCTAGAGCTGCCCCGCGCGCCCGACGACGCGTCGCTGCTCGACCGCGCCAAGAAGGGTGAGGAGTTCGCGCTCGACCTGCTCTACCGCCGCCACGCTCCGTTCGTGGCGGCGGTCGCGCTTCGACTCGGCCGGCGTGAGGCCGACGTCGAAGACATCGTTCAAGAGACGTTTTTGCTCGCGTTCTCTCGCCTCGACCAGCTGCTCCACGCCGGCGCGCTGCGCGGCTGGCTCGCGAGCATCGCCGTCTCGTTCGTTCACCGCCGGCTGCGCTTTTCGAAGTGGCTGCGCCTGTTCAAGACCGACGCCGAGGCCGAGCTCACCTTGAGCGCGATGGTCTCGCCCGCCGCCGGCCCCGAGCTCACCGCGCGCATCGCAGAGCTCGACGAGAAGGTGCGCGCGCTGCCGCTTCACGAGCGCACCGCGTGGACGATGCGCTTCGTGCTCGGCTGCACGCTCGAAGAGACGGCCCAGGCGTGCCGCTGCTCACTCGCCACCGCGAAGCGCAGGCTGGCCGCCGCCCGGGCCGCCGTCGGAACCGAAGTCGAAGTGGAGGTCGCACCATGAGCCCGCCCATCAAGGGCCCGCTCGAGCAACACCTCGAGCCCGCAGTCGACGATGCCCGTCTTCAGAAGGTCGCCCAACGCCTGAAGGCTGCGCGCACCGCCCCCGCCCCGCGACGCCTCTGGCCGTACGCCGTCGCCGCGGCCGCGCTCATCGCCGTGGCCGTCGTGTGGCTCAAGCCCGCGCCGGTGGCGCCCCTGCCCGGCCCGCTCGCGCTCGCCGATGACGGCGCGCTGCCCGAGGTGCTCGAAGGCAGGAGCTGGCATTTCGCCGACGACTCGACCCTCACGCTCGAAGACGGCGCCGCCGTGCAGGTCGTCGCGAACCAGCCGTCTCAGCTCACGCTGCTCGTGCGGCGCGGCAAGGGCCGCTTTCACGTCACGCCCGGCGGGCCGCGCAAGTGGGTCGTCGAAGCCGGGCTCGTCAGCGTCGAGGTCGTCGGCACCCTCTTCACCGTCGATCGCCAGAGCGACGGCGTGTGCGTGAGCGTCGAGCGCGGCTCGGTCATCGTGCGCGGCGACCACCTGCCCGATCGCCTCGTGCGGCTCGACGCCGGCAAGAGCACCTGCGCGCGACCAGAGCCCGTCGCCGATGTGCCCGCCCCATCGCCGGCTCCAGAGCCCACGCCAGCTCCCGCTCCCCTTCCCGCACCGAAGCCCACCGCCGACGCGCTGCTCGCCGCCGCCGACCGCGCGCGCGCCGCAGGCAACGACACGCTCGCCGCGCAGCAGCTCGCGAAGCTGCTCGAAGACTGGCCCGGCGACGCGAGCGCCCCCTCCGCCGCGTTCACGCTGGGCCGCCTCGAGCTCGAGCGCCTGCAGCGGCCAGCCGACGCTGCGAGGCACTTCACGCTCGCCGCCCGCTCGCCCGCGCTGGCCGGCGATGCCCGCCTGAGGCAGGTCGAGGCGCTCGCCGCAGCCGGCAACCTCGCTGCAGCCGAAGCCGCCGCACGCGCCGCCATCGAGGCCGAAGGCAACAGCACGCGCACGGCGCGCTTGCAGCGGTGGCTCGCTGATCCCCAGCATGCGGCTTCGTGGTTGCACTGACGTTCACCCTGCTCGCCGCAGCGCCCACCTTCGAGGTGCGCGGCTGTGGTGCGGGCTTCGACGTCGCGGGCCTGAAGAGGCTCGTCGCGCTCGACTGGCCCGACCCGCCCGACGGCACGACCGTCGTCATCGCGTGTGAGTCGCCCACGTTCGGCCGCCTGCAGCTCACCGCGCCCGGCCTGCTCGGCACCGACGAGCCGCTCGAGCTGCCTGCCCTCCCGGGCCCCGCACGCACGCGCGTCATCGCGCTCATCGTCTCTGAGCGCGGCCGCACCTTCACGAACGCGCCACCCGCCGAGCCACCGCCGCCCGAGCTGCCGCTGCCGCCGCCGCCGCTGCCCGACCCGCCCGTCGAGACCGTACGCGAGCCCCTGGTCGCGAAGCCCGTGACGGCCGTCGCTCCGCTGAACCCGGCGCTCGCCTCACCGCCGCCCGGCAGCTCACTGCGCGACGGCATCTTCGTCTTCGGCACGGCGACCGAGCCGTCGCGCCGCTGGCGGCTCGCGGTCGCTGCCGCGGCGGTGCGGCCCACGTGGCTGCAGCCGTGGCGCTTCGGGCCCGAGGTGAAGGTCTACGGCGGGCCGTTCGTGCTCGCGCTCTCGACGACCGTGGGCATGGTGAACGACCCGCTGGCCAGCGTCACGGCCCTCGCGCTGACCGCCGAGCCCGAGCTCACCGTGGCGTGCGCGGGCGGCGAGCGGTGGCGCACGTGCGCTGCGGCGCGCGGCATCGTCGGCTACGGCTCGGTCTTCGCGACCTCGCGCGTGCCCGACGTCATCGCCCGACGGCAAGACGGAGTGCTCCTCGGCGGCGCCGGTGTGGTCGCGGCGTCGGTCGCGCTGAACGGCACCTTCTCGATCGACGCCGACGTGCGACTGGGCGGCGCGTGGGGCGTGCTCGGCAGCCGCGACGGCGTGCCGCTCGCCACGGTGGGCGGCGGCCTCTTCGCCGCGTCGCTCGCGCTCGCCGCCGCCTGGGGGGGCCCGTGAGGCCACACGCATTACTGCTGTGCCTCGCCGCCTGCGACCTGCCCGGAGGCGACGTGCTCACGCACACCCCCCCGAAGGGCCCGTACACCGACTGCCAGACGGCGCTCGACCTCGGCCAGGTGGGCGAGCCGTGCTCGGGCATCACGGCGTGCTCGCGCACGCTCGAGCCGTGCTGCACCGAGAAGCTCGAGTGCGCGGGCATCATCACCTCGTACACGCGGTCGTGCGACGACTGTCAGCCGTGCGCCGGCGACGCGATGTGCGCCGAGCAGACGTTGTGCCTGTCGAACCGCTGCGAGCCCTGCCCGCGCGTGACGCACACGTGCCCGATGTGCCCCAACGGGCTCGTGCCCTTCGACCGCAACGGCTGCTCGACCTGCGACTGTGCGCCGCCGTCGAGCTGCCCGTCGTGCACACCCGGCGGCACCTGTGCGCCGAGCGCGTACTGCGCGAGCGGGTGCGTCGGGCCGGGCTGCTGCGTCGAGCAGTGCAGCGTGCCCGGCTGCGACGGCCCGAACCCCGAAGGCTGCTCGACCGACTGCGACGGCGTCTCGTGCCCCGGCAGCTGTGTGGCGACGGGGTGCACGTGCGCCGGGCCCGGGTGGTCGTGCACGCCGAAGTGTCTGCCAGGCGCCGAGCTGTTCACCGCGAGATGCAAACACTGACGGCTTCGGGTTAAGCCTTCAGGTCGACGTGCCGCCGATCAAGGGCCTCGCCCCGGTCACAACCCCGAAGCCGCGCGCCGATACGACGCCTGCGGTGCGCATCGACCAGCTCGTCGAGCGCCTGGTGACCCACGACGGCGTGAAGCTCGGTGACGCGCTGTTCGCGCGCATCACGCCGAGCCTCGCGGCCGAGGGGCAGCTCGACCCGCATCAGCCGCTCCAGAACCCGCCGAAGGGCAAGCTCGAGAAGGCGCTGGTGTTCGCGCTGCAAGAGCTCTTCATCAACGCGTTTCACGCGCGCAAGTCGCTGCCTGGCGCGGTCGCGAACGTGCTGCTGCCGTTCACGTCGAAGAAGGGCGACGTCGACGTCGCGGCGGTGAAGCGCGAGTACGGCCCCGAGTTCGCTGCGTGGGTGCAGAAGCTCGGCGCAATTCCCGCCGACGCGCCAGGCAAGCCCATCGCCGACCGCCTGACGTGGGACAGCATCGTCGACTACCACCGAGACCAGATCGTGGGTGCGATCGACGGCATCGCGCCGCGCCTCGAGGCGGTCGACTTCACGGTGAAGCGCTTCGGCGAGCCGGGCGAGCTCGAGGGCTTCAAGTTCTTCGGCCTGCAGCACCTGTTCGCGACGAGCGCGCGCCTGTTCGAGGCGGTCGTCGGGCTCGGCGTCGAGCCGAAAGACTGCCGCCTCATCGGCAAGAACTACTCGACGAACTGGCGCGTGGCGGCCGAGCTCGAGGCGAAGGGCATGACGGTCGACGGGGTGAGCCGCAGCGTCGGCAACCGCGACTTCACGAAGGCGATGAACGAGAGCATTCACCAGCAGCTCGCCGACCTCATCGGCACGCTGCCGAAGCCGGTGCGCACGGTTCACGACGGCAACGGCAAGCGCTACGAGTGGGCCGAGCCGCCGAAGCCGATGGTGCTGCTCATCGACGACGGCGCCGAGGCGATTCGCACGCTGCACGAAGACTTCCCCGAGTGGGCGCCGTTCTTCGCGTGCGTCGAGCAGACGCGCCGCGGCGCGCGCATCGCGCACGAGCTCGCCGACAAGGGTGAGCTGAAGTGTGCCGTCGTGAACGTCGCCGAGTCGTGGGCGAAGCTCGAGCGCGAGTCGCCGATGATCGGCCAGTCGGTGGTCGCCGAGGTGACGCGCAAGCTCGACCGGTTCGAAAAGGCCGGCGTCGCGAAGCCGAAAGAGGCCACCATCATCGGCTACGGCGCCGTCGGCAAGGCCGTCGCGCAGGCCCTGCTGGAGCGCGGCATCGAGGTGCACGTCTACGACCGCGACGCCTCGCGGCTGAAAGACCTGCCGGCCGGCATGGTCGCGTGCGCGAACAAGGCCGAGGCGCTCACGCACGGCGCCGTCACGGTGAGCTGCGTCGGCTCGCGCACGCTGCAGCCCGAAGACTGGGACTGGCTGCCCGACGGCGCGATGCTCGTGAACGCCGCGTCGGCCGACGACGAGCTCGGCCCGCAAGACCTGCTCAAGTACAGCAAGCGTGTCGTCACCATCGACCGTCAGGGCGAGTCGTGGGGCGTGTTTCAGGGTCAGCCCGTCTCTCTCGGCCACCCGAGCGCCGAGGCCCACAGCGACTCGATCGTGCGGCTCGAGTCGGGCAAAGAGCTGCTGCTCGCCTCGAACGGCTTCGTCGTGAACATGACGGGCGAGCGCGACCCGATTCCGCCCCGGTACATTCAGCTCACGCGCGCGCTGCTGCTCATGGGCGCGCTGACCGCCACGCGCGCGACGAAGACGGGCCTCATCGACGTGCCCGAAGACTGGCAGAAGGCGCTGGTCGCACACATCGAGGGCCAGCTCTCGCAGAGCGGCGAGTCGCTGCAGAAGCCGCTGTGGGACGCCGTCATCGAAGGTGCGCCGCCGCCGCCGCCGGCCGAGGTGATCGCCGCCGCCCGCCGCGAGCGCGAGCAGGCCGAAGCCGAAAAGACGGGCGTGGCAGCCCCTGCGAGGCCGCAAGCCGGCACCGTCACGGGCCACGCGCACGGCTACACGCTGGGGCCGGCCGCGCACCGCACCTTCGCGTGGGACGTCGCCGAGGTCATGGGCCTGCCCGATCACGATCTCACCGTCGAGGCGGCCGCGCTGTTTCACGCGTCGCGTGCGACCAACACCGCGCTCGGCATGCACCTCACCGTGAAGTTCAACCCCGACGTGCCCGGCCGCCCGACCACCCAGAAGCTGCTCGGCGTCGGCGACGGCGTGAAGGTCGATGACGAGAAGGCGTTCGAGGTGCACTTCGGCCTGCACTCGGCCGGCGTCGCCTATTCGGCGCTGCTCAAGCAGCTCGGCCGGGCGCCGACCGTCGACCAGATCGCCGAGGCGATGGTGAAGATCGCGCACGAAGGCGACGTGAGCCTGGGCCCGTACCATCAGTACCTGCTGAACAGCCCCGACGCCGAAAACTCCGCGCTCGGCGCTGCGCTCACCCGCGCGCTCGACGCGTGAAGAACAGGGCCCTGCCGCTGCTGCTCAGCGCGGTGCTCGGCGTCGCGGCCTTCATCGTGCTGCTCGTGCGTCACCCCGGGCGCCTCGAAGACGCGGTCGAACGCGAGCCGGCGGCGGCTCCTGCCGCCGAGTCCCGGGCTGCGCCGGCTGCCCCCCTCACGCCCCAGCCGAGCGGCCCCGCGCGCGAGCCGGCGCCGCAGGCCCCGACCGGCGAGCTCGACGGTCACGTCATCTCTTCGTTCACGCGCGAAGGCATCGAGGGCGCCGAGCTCACCTGGTCGAGCCCGCGCGGCGCGCACTCGGCGCGCAGCGGCGTCGGGGGCCGCTTCACCTTTCGCCCGCCCGAGCCCGGCACGTACCAGCTCGCCTCGGCCACCGCCGATGGCTACCTCTCGTTCGGGCCCGAGTGGGGCAAGAGCCCGGTGAGCGTCACGTTCGAGGCGGGCGAGCGCGTGCGCGGCGTCACGGTCGAGCTCGACCCGGCGCCCAAGCTCGTGGGCCGGGTCGTCGACGTGAAGGGGCAGCCGGTGCCCGGCGCCACCGCGCGCGTGCTGGTCGACCGCGCCGACGAGCTCGCCCTCTTCCCCATCGCCGAGCGCTTCACCGCCGACGAGCGCGGCGAGGTGCACTTCCAGGCCGCGCCGTACTCGACGCTCGAGGCATTTCACGAGAGCCACGGCAGCGGCAGCGAGCGCATCGAACCGGGGGCGAAGAACGTCACGGTCACCCTCGAGCCGTGGCCTCTCGACGCAGGGCCGCGCGTCTCGCTCACGGGGCGCGTGCGGTTCATGGGCGCGGCAGCCGCCGGAGCGCGCGTGCGCGTCGCTTCGGCGCTGAGCGCCTTCCCGAAGGTCTACGGCGCGCAAGACGGCTACCGGGGGCTGACCGACGACGAAGGCCACTTCGAGCTCACCGACCTCACGCCGGGTCTCTACGACGTCTCGGCGCACCTGCTCGGCACCGCCCCCGCGCACCAGTTCGACGTCGCGGTGCCTTCGGTGAAGCCGCTGGTGCTCGAGCTGGGCTCTGGGCCGAAGCTCTTCGGGCGGGTCAGCGACGAGACGGGCGCGAGTGTGCCCGCGTTCAGCGTGCAGCTCGCATGGAGGAAAGCGCCGCTCGAGCGCCTCGTCGTCGTCGAGATGCACGTCGTCGACCCGAACGGCCGCTATCAGATCGACGGCGTCGCGCCAGGTGACTACGCGCTCGAGGTGCGCGCGCTCGGCTTCGTGCCGGGCGCGGCGGGCGCGAGCCTGCAGGCGGGTCGCGACACCGAGCTGAACGTCACGCTCGGCCGCGGCGTGCGCGCGGCGGGCACGGTGCACACCGAAGGCACGGGTCGGCCGGTGCCTTCAGCTCGCGTGGGCATCGAGGGCCGCGACGACGCGGTCACGGTGACCGATTCGACCGGCGCGTTCGTGCTCGACGGTGTGCCGCCCGGCGGGTTCTCGCTGCAGGCGGCGGCGGCGGGCCACAACACGAAGGTGATGGGGGTGACCGAACCGCGCGCGCCGATCTCGGTCGAGCTCTCGGCGCTCGCACCCGATGCCGGGCCGAAGACCGAGCTCGTGGGCCTGGGGCTCGTGCTCCGTGGCCGCGGCGATGCGCTCGTGGTCGGCCTGGTGATGCCCGGCGCGGGCGGCGACGCGGCGGGCGTGAAGCTCGGCGACGAGGTCGTCGGCGTCGACGGCCGCCCCGTGGCCGAGCTCGGGTTCGAGCCCGCGATTCGTGCGATTCGGGGGCCGGCCGGCAGCACCGTCGAGCTGAAGCTGCGCGATCGCACCGTGACCGCGGTGCGGAAGAAGATCTCGAATTAGCCGAGCGCTCGGGTAGACGGAGGGCATGCGACTGGGCTCGGTGATGGTGTTCTTCGCGGTGTGCGGTTGTTCGGGCGGGTCGGCGGTCGACGGGGGTACCGGCGGCTCGGGTGGCACGGGTCAGTTCACGTACACGTTCGAAGATCGCGTCTACCGCGTCGAGGCGCGCGTCGGCGCGATGCCAGAGAACGTGAGCACCCGGCTGAACGGCTTCGGCATGGGCGCCCGCGATCGCTGGCTCACCCCTTCTGTCGACGGCGCGTGGCTCGTGCTGTCGACCGACCGCATCTCGTGCTCGATGGGTGAGTGCCTGACCGTCGCGCCGAGAGACCTCTCGACGCTGACGCTCGTCGCCCCCGGCGGCACCGAGGTCTCGCTCGAGGGCCACGCCGCCATCAACGCCGCCGGTGACACCATCGTCTACCCGTCGGGCGGCGGCCCGCACACCGTCGACCTGTGGCTCACGAAGAAGAGCGGCATGACGTGGCAGCCCGCGACGCTGCTCACCGGCAGCTCGACGGCCGCGTTCAACAACATGCCGGCGCTCTCGCTCGACGGGCAGCGCGTGCTGTTCGACTGCGGCACGACGCGCGACGCCGAGACGGGCGTGACCGACGCGTGTGAGGTGCAGCTCGACGGCTCGGGGCTTCGCGTCGTCGCGCGGCCGACCACGCTCGCCAACGGGCGCAACACGTTCGTGCAGTTTCCCCACGACTCGGTCGACGGCGTGCTCTTTCAGGGCAGCTGGCCCATCGGCGCCGAGACGCCCGAGACCATCTGGCTGCAGGGCAAGAGCGGCGCTCCGACGCCCATCGGCAGCGCGCTCACGAACGCCGTGTCGCCGTGCGGCCTGCGCGACGGGCGCTGGGGCGTGCTGTGGCTCTCGCGCCCGGGCAACACCACCGGCGCGCACGAGCTGTCGCTGATGGCGCGTGACGGCGGCGTGCTCGGCGCGCTCACGCCCGGCGTCGACGTGCAGGACATCGGCATCGGCTGCTCCGACTAGAGCCCGCTGGCCGCGCTCAGTTCGTCAGCGCGCGCGCCGACAGCGTGGTCGGCAGCTTCTTCATCGCGTCGCACACGGCGCCGGCGACGGGCTGATCGAGATCCATGATGAGGTAGCCGATGTCGGCGTTCGTCGAGAGCAGCTGAGCGTGAATGTTCGCGTTCTGGTCTGACACGATGCGGTTCACGTCGCGCAAGACGCCCGGCACGTTCTGGTGCACGTGCACCACCCGCGCGGTGCCCGGCGTCGGAGCCAGCTCGACATGGGGGAAGTTCACGCTGCCCGCGCTCGCGCCGTTCTTCACGTAGCGCACCAGCGACGACGCCACCTCGCGGCCGATCGCCTCTTGAGCCTCGAGCGTCGACCCGCCGATGTGCGGCGTCAGAATCACGTTCGGCAGCCCCTGCAGCGGCGACCTGAACCCTTCGTTCACGTTGCCCTCGGGCTCTTCGGGGTACACGTCGACGGCAGCGCCACCCAGGTGCTTCGACTTGATCGCCGCCGCAAGCGCCTCGAGGTCGACCACCGTGCCGCGGCTGAGGTTCAGCAGGCACGCGTCTTTTTTCATCAGCGCGAGCTGCTTCGCGCCGATCATGCCCTGCGTCTGCACCGTCTCGGGCACGTGCAGCGTCACGAAGTCAGACTGCTCGAGCACCTTGTCGAGCGTCGCCTCGCTCTTCACGTTGCCGAGCGGCAGCTTCGACGCGACGTCGAAGTACAGCACGCGCATGCCGAAGAACTCGGCGAGCAGGCCGACCTGCGTGCCGATGTGGCCGTAGCCCACGATGCCGAGCGTCTTGCCGCGCACCTCGTGGCTGCCCGTCGCGACCTTCTTCCACGCGCCAGCGTGGCACTCGCGCGACCGGTCACCCAGCTGCCGCGACAGCATCACGATCTCGGCCAGAACCAGCTCGGCGACGCTGCGCGTGTTCGAGAACGGCGCGTTGAACACGCACACACCGCGCTTGAGCGCCGCGTCGAGGGCGATCTG
>JAEUJP010000135.1 GCA_016793725.1 Myxococcaceae bacterium
CTCGCAGGAGGGCCTCGTGATGCAGGCGCTCGCCGACGTCGTCTTCTCGCCCGCCTCGGCGCTGCTGCTCACCGCGGGCGCGCGCATACCCTTTCTCGATCTGCGACGGGGGCCCATCTGGACGTCGCCGGTCTTCCTCGTCTCGCTGGTGGTCGACGTATGAGGCCAGCCGCGGTCGTCGCGCTGCTCCTGCTGAGCTGCGCCGCACGCGAAGCGGGCATCGAGGTCGAGGTGCGCGCGCGCGTGGTGCAACCGCTGGCCATGAGCTACGCGGTCGCGACGGTGGCGATCGAGCGGCTCGAGCTGGTGCCGTGTCCCGAGGCTGGGCTGTGGCGAAGGCTCTCGCCGATCTCGAGCGCCTGGGCGCACGGGAGCCACTCCGAGAGCGAGACAGGGCCGCGCGTGATTCACGCCCCGCTGCTGGTTGATCTACGAGGCGAAGCGCCCCAGCCACTGGCCGTGATGCGGCCCCCACCGGGCACGTACTGCCAGCTGGTGGTGACGTTCTCGCCCAGCGGCAGCGACGGCCCCGCGGCGGGCGCGACGCTGGTGGTGACGCCGCAACGTTCGACCCGCACCGTCGTCGCGCCCGTGCAGCTGCCACCGCTCACGCTCGACGCACGGCACCTCGCTCACACGCTGACGCTTCAGCTGCAGCCTCACGTCGAAGCCGACGCCGACGCGACGCTCGACGGGCTGGTCGCCTCGCTGAGGCTTCAGCCGAAGTGGTAGCCGGTCTGCTGCGAGCCCATGAACTCGCCGGTGAACGTCTTCACGCCCACGTCTGCACCGGCAGCGCCCGCGACGACCATGAGGGGTATGAGGTGTTCTTCGCGCGGGTGGCAGAACCGCGCGTTGGGGCCCTCGACCCACCGCTCGAGCCCGCGGTCACGCGCGTCGGCCGGGCCGGTCACGAGCGCGGTCAGCCAGCCGTCGAACTCGCGCGACCGCTCGAGCACGCCGCCGCGCCCGAACGCACCCATGTTGTGAAACGTGTCACCGCTGCCGACGATGAACACGCCCTCGTCGCGCAGCGGAGCCAGCGCCCGCCCCATCGCGACGTGCTGCGCCGCATCGAGGCCGCGCACGAGCGACAGCTGAATGACGGGCACGTCGGCGTCGGGGTACGTCTGCTTCAGCGGGGTGAACGTGCCGTGATCGTACCCGCGCACCGGGTCGGCGTCGGTCGAGAAGCCGCTCTTGCCGAGCAGGTCACGAACGCGCCCGGCGAGCTCGGGGGCGCCCGGCGAAGGCCAGGTGAGCTGATAGGCCTCGGGAGGAAAGCCGCCGTAGTCGTAGAACATGGGCGGGCGCGACGCGCTCATGACGGTGGGCGACGGGCGCTCCCAGTGGGCCGAGACGGCGAGCACGGCCTTCGGCGGGGTGCGAGGCAGCTCGCGCAGGCTGCGCCAGTAGCGCGCGAACGCGGCGGTCTCTTCTTCGGGGAAGCCCAGCTCGACGTGGGTGATGGGGCCACCGGCATGGGGCACGAACGCGACGGGCATGCGGGGGCTCGAGCTCATGGGCACAGCTTCAGCACGCGCGGGCGGCGCCGCAAGGGGTGCTGCGAGCAAGAGACCGTTTCATTTCTGCACCACGCTCACGGCCAGCGTCGACGGTGTGGGGCGCTCCGGGGCGGCCGCCGCTCAGCGCCCCCCGGGCGGTCGCGTCTTCCGCATCTCGAGCAGGCGGAGCTCGTGCTGGGCCTCGAGGTGTCTCGGGTTCGCGCGCACGGCCTCGCGAAAGTGGCGCTCGGCGCGGTTCATGTCGCCCTCGACCCGGGCGATGACTCCGAGCTGGCAGTGCGCGCGGTCGCAGCCCTCGTCGAGCTGGAGCGCCCGGAACAGCATCGCCTTGGCCTTCTCTTTTTCGGTCTTGCGCTCGGGGTCCGAGTAGATGGCCCACGCCTGCGCGGCGAGCGAGTCGCCCTTCTGGTCGAGCGCGTGCGCCCTGGCGAACTGCTCCTCGGCGAGCCGGTAGGAGCGCTTCTTGAGCGACGCCGCGCCAGCGCGCAGCAGCTCGAGCACCTCCGAGGGAGGCGGGGCGGCCGAGCGCTCGCCGGTGACCGGGGCGGGCAGAAGTGTGGCGCAGTAGGCTGCCGGTCGGTCGTCGTCGTACAGCGTGTCATGCGCTCCGCGGAGCGACTCGAAGATCACCCGCATCTTCGGAGCCAGCGCCGACAGCGACGCGGGCAACAGGTCGGGGTGAAAGACCCTCACGAGCGTGAGGAACGAGCTCCTGACCTGCTCTCTGCCGCTGCTGCGCGGCAGCCCGAGGATCGTGAAGAGCTCGGGGGCCTTCTGCAGATCGTTCCAACGGGTCTCGATTCGGACCTTGAGGAGCAGCTCTTCACCCGTCGGGCTCGCGGTCGTCACGGGCGACGTCGGCTCATCGCCGGCCGCCGCAACCGGCGGTGTACGGGCCGAGGGCGCGGGCAGCGCCCCGATGTTGTCGATGGCGCGACGAATCAACCGGCGTCGTCGCGCTCTCGACGCATCATTGGGGTCGTCGGAGTCGGTCAATTTTCATCAGCTCGAACGCGGTCGCGGGCATCAGGGCGTCAGCTTCGGCCGACCTGCTTCAGCTGCCCTTCGAGCTGCTCCAGGTTGATCTGCGCTCTGTGGCGCGACTGCTCGAACACGTCAGATAGCCCTGGAGCAGTTCACCGAAAATACGGAAGTTTCGTTGAATCAGTTCGCTTTTCTCGTCACAGTGCGGTGGGTGGAGTGGCTCAACTACCACCACCTGCTGTACTTCTGGGTGGTCGCGCGCGAGGGAACCGTCACCGAGGCGAGCAAGGTGTTGCGGCTCGCCCACCCCACGGTCAGCGGCCAGATTCATCGGCTCGAAGAGGTGCTCGGCGAGAAGCTCTTCGTGCGCCGCGGCCGCAAGCTGGTGCTCACCGACCAGGGTCGGGTCGCGTACCGCTACGCCGACGAGATCTTCTCGCTCGGCCAGGAGTTTCTGGACACCCTGAAGGGCCGAGCGAAGGGCCGCCCGCTGCGCCTGGTCGTCGGCGTGTCCGACGTGCTGGCCAAGTCGATCGTGCATCGCATGCTGCAGCCGGTCTTTCAGCTGGCAGAGTCGGTCAGCCTGGAGTGCCGCGAGAGCCGCAGCGTCGACAGCTTCATGGCGGATCTCGCGACGCACCGGGTCGACGTCGTGCTCGCCGACGCCCCTGCTGGCCCTGGCAGCTCGGTGCGCACCTACAGCCACGAGCTCGGAGACTGCGGCACCACGTTCTTCGCGGCGCCGCGCCTCGCCCGTGCCTGGCGGCGGCGCTTTCCTGCGTCGCTCGACCAGTCTCACGCGCTCCTGCCCTCCTCCGACTCGACCTTCCGCCGCGCCCTGAAAGACTGGTTCGGAAGCCGAAAGCTGCGGCCGCAGGTGGTCGCCGAGCTCGATGACGCGGCCCTCGCCATGGTCTTTGCCGAGGCCGGGCTCGGGTTCGTGGCCGCTCCTGACGTGCTCGAG
>JAEUJP010000137.1 GCA_016793725.1 Myxococcaceae bacterium
ATCAAGGTGTTCGACGACGCCGAGCTGCTCGTGCTCGACGCCGCGTGCGAGGCGCACTTCCCGGGCGGGCCCGACTGGCCGCTGAGCGCGAAGGAGGCAGGCTGCACGCAGTTCGTCGATCGCTACCTCGCCGAGCTCTACCCCGACAACCAGCTGCTGTTTCGCGCGATGCTGCGCATGCTGAACGTCTCGACGCTGGTGACGCACCGCCGCACGTTTCGCACGCTGCTGCCGGCCGAGCGCCTCGAGGTGCTCGAAGAGTGGGCGAGGTCGAGCATTCGCCTGCGGCGCGGCGCGTACGCATCGCTGACCCTGTTCATCAAGATGGGCTACTTCGAGAACGAGAAGGTGCGCGAGGCGATGGGCTACTCGCTCGGCTGCAACGTGTCTCAAGAAGGCCGCCCGCAAGGAATCTGACGATGAACTTCCCTTCAGGCCAGACGGTCAACGGCGACTCGTTCACGACCGACGAGACCCTCACGTGCGACGCGGTCATCATCGGCTCGGGCGCCGGCGGCGCGGCGGCGGCGTGGCAGATGACGCAGGCGGGCCTGTCGGTGGCGGTGCTCGAAGAGGGCCGCAAGTTCGAGCCGCACCAGATCGCGACGAAGCAGTCATGGGCGCTGCGCAACCTGTACGCCGAGCGCGGCACCTCGGTGTCGATGGGCAACATCTTCTTGCCGATGGCGCGCGGGCGCGTGGTCGGCGGGTCGACGTTCTTGAACGCGGCCATCTGCTTTCGCACGCCGAAGAAGGTGCTCGACGTCTGGCAGAGGGACTACGGCATCGACTGGGCTGACGCCGAGGCGCTGGCGCCGACGTTCGAAGAGGTCGAGCGGGCCATCGGGGTGACGAAGACGCGGCCCGACCAGGCGAAGACGCACTCGCTGCTCTTCAAGCAGGGCGTCGAGGCGCTGGGGCTCGAGGGCGACTTCATCTCGCGCAACGCGCCGGCGTGCATCGGCTGCGGCATCTGCCAGTTCGGCTGCCCGATGGGGTTCAAGGGCAGCGTCGACCGAAACCTGATTCCGTTCGCGCTGCAGAAGGGCGCGGCGCTGTTCCCGTGCACGCGAGCGGTGTCGCTCCTCGTCGAGAACGGCGCGGCGGTCGGCGTCGAGGCGTACGGGGTCGAGCCGCTGAGCGAAGAGCGGCGCCGCAAGCTGACGTTTCGGGCGAAGAAGGTGTTCTTGTGCGCGGGCAGCATCGGGTCGCCGCTGTTTCTGCTGCGCAGCGGCGTGGCGAACGGCTCGGGTCAGGTGGGCGAAAACCTGCGCGTGCACCTCGCGGCGGGCGTGGTGGGCCGCTTCGAGCAGGTGGTCGACATGTGGCACGGCGCGCAGCAGGGCTACTACGCGCACCTGCCGGGCAAGAACGCGGTGCTCGAGACGTTCTCGGCGACGCCCGAGGTGTTCGCGACGCAGTACAGCGAGTACTCGAAGCCGCTGAAGCACCTGCGCGACATCGCGTCGTGCGGCGTCATGATCGGCGACGTCTCGAAGGGCTCGGTGAAGCTCGCGCGCACCGAGTCGCGCAGCAACATGAGCTACGACGTCGAGCGCGAAGACCACCTCACGCTGCTCGCCGGCTTCGAGGCGATCAGCCGCGTGTACTTCGCGGCCGGCGCGCGCGACGTGCACCTCGGCATTCCCGGGGTCGGCAAGCTGTCGAAGATGAGCGACGTCGAGAAGATTACGCGGCGCACCGACCTGCCCGTCGACGAGCTCGCGATGTACGCGTCGCACCCGATGGGCACCGTGCGCATGCACGCCGACAAGAAGCTCGGCGTGGTGAAGCCCGACGGCGAGACGCACGAGGTGAAGAACCTCATCGTGGCCGATGCGTCGGTGTTTCCGACGTCGCTCGGGGTGAACCCGCAAATCAGCGTGATGACCACGAGCGTCACCATCACGAGGCAGCAGCTGAAGGTCGGGGCGTAGTCTCGCTCGGCAGTGCCGTACTTCGACCGGCGCCCTGGCTCCGGTCAGCGGCTGCGCCGCGCCCTTCGGGCGCCTACGGGCTGACCTGGGCGCGCACGCCCGGCAGCCAACGTGCGACGACCGGCTTTTCCGCAGCTCGAACTTCGACGACCGCGCCCTCAGGCTCGCGGGGGTGGAGGGCGACTTTTGAATTGCTTCGAAGGGGTAAATCTCTACCCCTTGGCGACAGATGAAAAGTCGGCCTTCTATCCGCCCGCAGCCGCTTCACCTCGGCAACCCGCTCATCACGACTCAACCCATCTAAATCACTGTCCATATGCCTCTTACTTAACGGCCTCATCAGGCCGTGTCGGAACTTGTCCCACACGCCCCTACCCAACACCTTTGCACTCGCGTAGAGGGCGCCGGGTCCCGTGTGGGACAGCTGCCTACCTCGTACCGGAAGACCGACCGCCATGAAGACGACCCTGCGCCTCGCCCTGCTGTTCACCCTCGCCGCCTGCGGCGTCGACGACGCGACCGTGTCGAACATCGACGACGTCATCGAAGGTGACGAGAAGCGCATCGCGTCGGCGGTCGCGACGGCGATGGAGTTCACGTTCAACTCGTCGCTCTGGGTGCCGGGCACGGTGAGCGCGAGCGGCGCGCGCAGCTACATCGACGAGCAGCTGCTCTTCACCATCGGCCACTTGAACGGCAACAACTCGGTCGGCCGCCTCGACAAAATTGTGCTCTCGAACCTCAAGACCTCGCCCGAGAACGGCGGCACACTCGTCACGTTCACCGTCAAGCTGCCCGTCTCGTGGGGCAGCAAGACGTCGCTGCCCACCACCTACAACTTCGTGCTGCCGCGCGACACGTCGTACGCGGGCGTCGAGGCCTTCACCACGAAGTACGTCGCCAAGTGCATCGACGCCGGCGCCCACGACGTCGACTCAGGCAGCATCTGGTACTACTACCGCCCCCGCCGCTCGGGCTGCGTGCTCGCCGATGCCGACGTCGTGAAGACCCAGGCGACCGTCGCCGTCTCGCCCGAGAACACCACCGGCAAGTACCCCGAGTACCACAAGGTCTGGGAAGACAACGTGCTCACCGTCGTCGCCATCTTCGGCAAGTATGAAGACGGCGCGACCACCTCGAGCGACGCCGGCATCGCCGCGTTCGCCGCGTTCGTGCGCGCCATCAGCGCCGAGCTCAAGGCGTTCGGCCTCGTCACCACGCCCGCCATGCTGCCCACCAGCGCCGGCATCTCGACGCCCGACATCACGTTCGAGGCGACGCTCGCCGACGGCAAGAAGGTGAAGGTCGTCGCCCTGCTCGTCGACAACGTGCGCACCGCCGGCGCCACCTTCGACGCGCGCTACGCCGAGCTTTCGACGCGCGCCGACCTCATCGCCTACAACGGCCACGCGGGCCTCGGCGCCAACGTGCGCGCGCTCTCGACCAAGGGCCGCTTCGTGGCCGGCCAGTACGCCGTCTTCTTCATGAACGGCTGCGACACCTACGCGTACGTCGACGGCTCGCTCGCGAGCGCGCGCGCCCGCCTGAACCCCGATGACCCGACCGGCACGAAGTACATGGAGTTCATCACCAACGGCATGCCCGCCTTCTTCTCGCAGATGTCGGGCGCGTCGATGGCGCTCATCAGGGGCCTGATGAAGCCGAGCGCTCCGCTCACCTACGAGCAGATGTTCAAGAACATCGACAAGTCGCAGGTCGTGCTGGTGACGGGCGAAGAAGACAACGTGTTCGTGCCGGGCTTCGACGGCGGCGGCCCGCGCACCGGCTACGTGCAGCTCGAGGGCGGCTCGGCCGACAAGGGCCAGGAGCTGCGCTACCAGACTCAAATGCTCCCCGCCGGCAAGGTGACCGTGACGATGACGGGCGCGGCGGGCGACGCCGACCTGTACGTGCGCGTCGGTCAGGCTCCGACGGCGACCGCCTACGACTGCCGGCCGTACGCGGGCGGCTCGAACGAAGAGTGTGCGGTGAGCCTCGCGGCGCCCGGCATCGTCTACGTCTCGGTCATCGGCTACGCGGCCGGCGCGAACGCGTTCGAGCTGCGCATCGTGGGCCCCGCCTCGGCGGTCGGCCCGCAGCCCGACCCGTGGGCGGGCATGAACGAGACCGGCACGGTGACGAAGAACCAGGAGAAGCGCTTCACCACCCCGACGCTGCAGCCCGGCAGGTACACGTTCACGATGACGGGCACCGGCGACGCCGACCTGTACGTGCGCGGCGGTGTGGCGCCGACGGCGACCGACTACGACTGCCGCCCGTACGCGAACGGCAGCGCCGAGACCTGCACGCTGAACCTGAGCGTCGCGTCGCCCATTCACGTGATGGTGCGCGGCTACGCTGCGAGCTCGACGTTCACGCTCGTCGCGAGGCCTTGAGCAGCGCAGCAGCGAGGCTGAACCAGGCCACGACGACTCCGTCGCCCCGATGCCACACGAAGGTTCGTGCCGTACGGTACAAACACGCTGAGCTCGTCGCAGAGCCTGACAACCCTCGCGTCCTCGGCCATCATCCACCTCGATGCGCACTCGGGGCGGGCTCGCGACGCGCCACGCGAGCAGGGCGGTCTGCCGTAGAGGTGAGGCATGACCGGCACGGCCGCCGCGCTCGCGCTCGCCGCGCTGCTCGCTTCCGACGACGGCAAGACCGACTTCGCGAAGCGCATCGGGCTCCGCCACACGCTGGGCCTCGGCGCCGTGCCGCTCGTGCCCGGCCTGTACTGGGGCTCGGGCCTCGACGTCACCTTCCGGCCCTTTCGCGGCGCGTTCATCGCCGGCGGCAGCGGCACCTACCACCACGACCTCGAAGGCCGCTGGCTCGGCGCCTCGGGCGGCCTCTTCTTCGCGCTCGACCTCACCTACGTTCTGGTCAGCCTCGGCTGGTCGCAGGAGCCGCGACGCGACTTCCCGTTTCGCTGGCTCATCGGCTCGCGCATCGGCTTCGGAGGCACCGTCTCGTGGCTCCGCCGCCCCGAGCTCGAGAACCCCGCCGGCTATCAACTCGTCAGACCCGAGACCTGCTCGTGGGTGGACCTCGAGTGGGTACCCGACCACGACCGCACGTACTTCATTCGGTTCGCCATCGAGACGCCGGTGAACCTGAGCACCGTCTTTCGTGGCTTCATCGCGGTCGGCGTCGCGTGGGGGTTCGACGCGTGACCCGCCTCGCCGCCGCGGCCCTGCTCGGGCTCGCGACCGCCTGCGCCGGCGGCGACCGCGCGGGCCCACCGTGCGACCCGATTTTGCCTCCACCCTGGCTCGCCGATGCGGGCCTGCCCGATGACACGGTGTGGGGCTTCGCCGACCTGCACGCCCACCCGGCCATCGAGGTCGCCTTCAACGGCGCCCTCGTCTG
>JAEUJP010000152.1 GCA_016793725.1 Myxococcaceae bacterium
ACCAGCGCGAGCGCCGCGGGCAGGAAGCCGAACGCGGGGAAGTCGGCCCCCAGCTGGCGCCGCGCCCAGTCGAGCAGCGGCACCATCAAGGCGAGCAGCGCGAGCCCGGGAATGGTCTGCACCACACCCGAGGCGGTCAGCACTGCCCAGCGAAGCGCCGCGATACGTACCGCCAGCAGCGCGAGCGGCAGGCTGACGGCGATGCCGGCGCCCAGCGAGATGAGCACCAACCACAGATGCGGGCCCAGTCGCGATGGCAGCAGCGCGAGCTGTTCGTCGAGGTGGCTCACGCCCGCTGGCCCGACAGCCGGCGCTGAACCGCCTCGGCCTGACGGCGCGGCATCGCGAGCAGGCGCTCGACCTGTGGGTGAGGCGGCGCGGCGAGGAGCTCGGCCGCGGTGCCCAGCCCCAACAGCCTGCCCTCGTGCAGCACCGCGAGGCGGTCGGCGAGCAGCAGCGCCTCGGTCACGTCGTGGGTGACCAGCACCGTGGTGAGCCCGAGCGCGTCGTGGAGCTTCCGGTACTCGACCTGCAGCGTCTCGCGCGTGACCGGGTCGACGGCGCCGAAGGGCTCATCGAGCAGCATCACGTGCGGCCGCGCCGCGAGGGCCCGCGCAAGGCCCACGCGCTGAGCCTGCCCGCCCGACAACGTGCTGGGCCGCCGCGGCCCGAGGTCGTTCGGCAGGTTCATCAGCGCAAGCAGCTCGTCGACGCGCGCGCGAATGGCGTCGGCCTGCCACCCGAGCAGTCGGGGCACGACGCCGATGTTCTCGGCCACCGAGAAGTGGGGGAACAGCCCGACCTGCTGAATCGCGTAGCCGATGCGCCGCCGCAGCGCGACCGCGTCGACCGCCGTGACGTCTTCTTCTTCGACGAAGACGCGGCCGGCCGAGGGCTCGACGAGGCGGTTGAAGAGCTTGAGCGTGGTCGTCTTGCCGCTGCCCGACTCGCCGAGCAGCGCGAGAATCTCGCCCTCGTGCACGTGAAGGTTGAGCCCGTCAATCACCCGCTTCGCCGCCGCTGGAAACGTGCAGCTGACTGCCTCGAGCCGCAGCATCGGTGAGAGCCTAGCGCAAACCCATCGCCTCGCCCTCGTGGCCGCGCAGCGGTCGACCGGGGCGCCGAGGTCCTCATCGAGCTCCACTGCGCGTAGTGTGCGGGGCCTCGGCCCGCGCCGATGGCGACATGCGGAAAGCGCTCCTCGATCAGCTGACAGCAGCTCGCGCGCAGACCGATGCGCTGTTCGCGCTGCTCACCGCCGAGGGCCTCTACCAGCGGCCCATCACCGAGCGTCATCGCCTCATCTTCTACCTGGGGCACCTCGAGGCATTCGACTGGAACCTGATCTGCCGCGACGCGCTGCATCGCCCGTCGCGCGAGCCCGAACTCGAGCGGCTGTTCGCGTTCGGCATCGACCAGCTCGATGGGCACACCCCCTCTGACGCGCCCGCCGATTGGCCTCACCCCGACCACATTCGCGCGTGGGGCTCCACTGCCCGGGCCGACGTCGACGACGCGGTGGCGGGCGCACCGCTCGAGGGCTGGCTCGAGGGCGGCTGGGCGATTCGGCTCGCCGTCGAGCACCGCCTGATGCACGCCGAGACGCTCAGCTACCTGCTGGTGCAGCTCGACACACGCTTCAAGCGTCCCGGGCCGCTGCCCACGGCCGCAGCGGCGTCGCGCGCCACGCCCGGTCGCGTGCACGTGCCGAGAGGGTGGGCGACGCTCGGCCTCGCTCGCGCCGAACAGCCCTGGCTCGGCTGGGACAACGAGTACGAGGGCCACGCCGTCGAGGTGCCCGCGTTCACCATCGCACGGCTGCCGGTCAGCAACGCCGACTGGCTCGAGTTCGTCGAGGCGGGCGGTTACCGCCAGCGCAAGCTCTGGAGCGAGGCGACGTGGGCCTGGCGAGAAGGCCGCGGTTTCGAGCACCCCGCGTTCTGGCTCCGCCGCGACGGGCAGTGGTGGTGGCGCGCGACCTTCGGCGACGTGCCGCTGCCAGAGGCGTGGCCGGTCTACGTGAGCCACGCCGAGGCCACGGCCTACGCGCGCTGGAAGGGTGGCCGGCTGCCGACCGAGGCCGAGTGGCACCGCGCAGCGCTGGGCGACCAAGGCGCGCTCTTCGCCGGTGAAGCGCCGCGCCCCGGAGTCCACGGCAACTTCGGCTTCACCCGGTTCGACCCGGCCGCGAGCGCGAGCTACCCGGCCGGCGACGGGCCGTTCGGCATCGCCGACCTCGCCGGTAACGGGTGGGAGTGGACCTCGACCGTCTTCACGCCCTTCGCCGGCTTCCAGGCGCTCCCGTTCTACCGGGGCTACTCGGCCGACTTCTTCGACGGCAGGCACTTCGTGCTGAAGGGCGCGAGCGCGCGCACCGACGCGACGTTCTTGCGGCCGAGCTTCCGAAACTGGTTTCAGCCGCACTACCCGTTCGTGTTCGCGAAGCTCCGACTGATAGAAGAGGCGCCTTGAGCCCCTCCATCGACGAGCTGATCCGGCGCGGGCTGAGCGGCAAGCCGAAGCGGCTGCCTGCGGCGCTGCTCTACGACGACCTCGGCTCGGCGTTGTTCGAGGCCATCACGCTCTTGCCCGAGTATCAGGTCGCGCGCGTCGACACCGCGCTGCTGAGCGCACACGCAGGTGAGGCGCTGGCGCGAGTGGGCGGGCCGGTCGAGCTGCTCGAGCTGGGGCCCGGCCACGGCAAGAAGGCGCGCATCGTGCTCGAGCGCGTACTGAAGACGCAGCAGCGCGCGCGCTTTCATGCCGTCGACGTCTCGGCGGCGGCGCTGGCCGGGTGCGGCCGCGCGGTCGATGATCTCGCGGGCGTCGACTTCTCGCCGATCGAGGGCACGTTTCTCGAAGGCCTGAAGAGGGCTCCGGCGCGGCAGAGTGGGCATCGTCGGCTGGTTCTCTTCCTCGGCAGCAACCTGTCGAACTTCGATCGCGTCGAGGCGCAGCAGTTCATCACAGCCATTCACGACGCGCTGCGGCCGGGCGACGCGCTGCTCATCTCGGCAGACCTCGAGAAAGACGAGCGCCTGCTCCTTCCCGCGTACGACGACGCTCTGGGCGTGACCGCTGCGTTCCAGCTCAACGTGCTCGTGCGGTTGAACCGCGAGTACGGCGCGAGCTTCGAGCCTGCCGGCTTTGCGCACGAGGCACGGTGGAACGCGCCCGCCCGCCGCATCGAGATGCACCTGAGGGCGTTGAAGCCGATGTGGGTCGAGGTGCGCGAGCTGAAGCTCGAGCTCGAGCTCGAGCACGACGAGACGCTGTGGACCGAGTCGAGCCACCGATTCAACGTGCCCGAGCTGCAGGGGTGGGCCCGCGAGGCCGGTTTCGGCACGCAGCACGTGTGGGTCGCCGACGCCTGGCCGCTCGCCCTGAACCTGTTCACCATCACGTGAGGAAAAACGACATGAAACGCGCCATCTGGAACGGAGCAGTGCTCGCGGAGTCGGACGACATCGTGATGGTCGAGGGCAACGCCTATTTCCCCGAGTCGGCGCTGAACAAGCAGTACTTCAAGCCGAGCGCGACGCACACCACCTGCGGGTGGAAGGGCGTAGCGAGCTACTACACGGTCGAGGTGGCCGGGCAATCGAACCCCGACGCTGCCTGGTACTACCCGACGCCGAATGACGCCGCGAAGCAGATCGCCGGCCGGGTCGCCTTCTGGAAGGGTGTGCGCGTCGAGTGAGTGCGGAGCCGGTCGCTCACCGTCGGGTTGTGGTTCGCATTCAGAGCGGTGTGCGCCTCGACACCCGCCGATGACGGTGGGCGTCAACAGCCTGACGTTCGACGCAGACGACGCCGCCGCGTTCGAGCCCGTCAGCAACACGGTCACGCGCCGCCGCTCCGCTGACTGACGCCGCTGGCCTACACCTTGCTGAACGACTGGGGCATGCCCGATGCCAGCGCGTTGACCCGTCAAGACCATGACGCCGCTCCCCGGCCGGCAGTGAAGGCGCTGCAGCGGGTGACGGCCCACCAGCCCGCAACCCAGCGCGCCCTGAAGCGGGTGATGTTGGTGTTGCCGCCCACCGGGCCGTACTGCCGCGAAGACCGCTGCCAGTCGTACTTCTCTGTCGACCTCGTGCCATCGATGCGCCCGCCGCTCGAAGAGGTCGAGGCCGCGGCAGGCATCAAATGCGCCGGCGGCGAAGCTGCGGTCATCGACGCGCCTGCGCTCGGCCTCGACGTCGCCACGACCATCGACCGGGTGGTGCGCTTCGCCCCAGACGCCGTGGTGCTCTCGGCGACGTTCGGTTCACTCGCCGATGACGTGGCCTTCGCCCAGGCGCTGCGTGGCCGCCTGCCCAGGTCTTCGCTCATCGGTCTGCGCGGCGCCCCCGTCTACGCATACGGCGCCGAATTGCTCGACCGCCACCCGTGCGTCGACTTTCTGATTCACGGCGAGCCCGAGCTCGCCTTCGCCGAGCTCTCGACCCGAGGTCTCGCCGGTGCGGGTGTGATTCGTCGAGGCCACTCGAACGCTCCGGCGCCGTGGGCGCCCTCTCTCGACGTGCTGCCTCGCGCCGACCGCACCGTCATCGAGCCCTCGCTGTACCGGGTGCGCGGCACGTTCGAGCCCCAGGCCACCGTACACGTTCAGCGCGGCT
The DNA here is from genome assembly GCA_016793725.1 of Myxococcaceae bacterium. Lineage (GTDB taxonomy): Bacteria > Myxococcota > Myxococcia > Myxococcales > Myxococcaceae > Xiheicaenimonas > Xiheicaenimonas phototrophica. Next base: position 4,623 of record JAEUJP010000152.1, read on the forward strand.
GCCCGTTCCCCTGCAGCTACTGCCTGGTGGGCACCGTGAGCGGCAAAAAAGCGCGGCACCGCGACCCCGACGACGTCGCCCGTGAGCTGGCCGAGCTCACCGCCCAGGGCATTCGATATTTCTACCTGCGCGCCGAGACGCTGACGCTCGACCGCCAGTGGGCGCGAGAGCTCGGCGCCGCCATCGCCGCACGAGCGCCGAAGGCGCGCTGGGTGTCGGCCACGCGTGTCGAGACCGCCGATCGCAACACCCTCGCGGCGCTGGCCCGCGGCGGCTGCTACGGCCTGTCGTTCGGGGTCGAAACCGGCAGCGCCGAGATTGGCCGGCGAATCAACAAGCCGCCCAGCCTCGCCCGTGCGACCGAGGCGTTTCGCTCTTGCGACGAGCTCAACATCGCATCGCTCATGTACGTCGTCGTCGGGTTCTTCTGGGAAACCGCCGTAACCCTCGAAGAGACCCGCACCTTCGTCGAGGCGGCGCGGCCTGATCTGCTCACCGTCTACTGGGCGCACCCGTACCCCGGCACCGCCTACCACCGCCAACTCGAGGAGCTCGGCATCGTGTCGCGGTCGCAGCACGCGCAGGCCGAGCCCGCCCTCGAGCCTCACGCCATCTCGACCGCCGAGGTTCGCCGCTGGGTCAAGCGTCTCTTGCGCGCCCACCACCTTCGACCGAGCGTGCTCTGGTCGGTGCTGAAGAAGCTCACCCCAAGGCTGTTGCCGCACCCCGGCACTGCGCTCGCCTACGCCGCCAATCAGCTCTCGCCCGCACACCCATGAACGTCGCGCGCCGACCGTGTTTGGGGCTCGCGTGGCAGGCGGCTCGCGAGCCCTTGCTCGCCGCTGCCTTCGCGCTCGCCGTGTTCTGGCCGGTGCAACAGTTTGGCTTCCTCGCACTCGATGATGATCGCTTCGTCTGGGCGAACCCGGTGGTGCGCACCGGCCTCTCGTCACAGCTGGTGCGTTGGGCGTTCACCACCACCGAGCAGGGCCACTACCAGCCATTGACGTGGCTGACCCACGCCGCCGACGTCAGCGCCTTTGGGCTCGACCCCGGCGCCCACCACCGCACCAACCTCGCTCTGCACGCGCTGGCCACCGCCTTGTGCTGCATCGCGTTTTCCCGTCTCACCGGGCGCCGCGATGTCGGGCTCGTCACCGCGCTGCTCTACGCCGCGCACCCCAGTCGCATCGAGGTCGTGGCCTGGGTTGCCGAGCGCAAAGACCTGGTGAGCGCCTGCTTCTTCTTCGGCGCGCTGTGGGCCTGGGGCGCCGAGCGCCGCGCCGTGACGCTCGGGCTCTACACGCTCGCCCTGCTCGCCAAGCCGATCGCCCTGCCGCTGCCGCTGCTGCTCCTGCTCTTGACCTTTGCGCCCCTTGCCCCGGCGGGAGCGCGCCGCCACATCCGCGCTGATCTGCGGTGGCTCGCTCCAGGGCTCGTGCTCATGCTCGCGTTCGCGGCGCTCGCGATGTTCGCGCAGCGGTCGGCCGGGGCAATGCAGCCCCCCGGTGCCATCGACCCAGGCCGCGCCGCCGTCCACCTCTGGGCTTATTTCGGCCGCGCGCTCTGGCCCACCGGCGTCTCGATTTTGCACCCGCTCAAGGCAGTGCCGTTCAGCGTTGGGCTCGCCGCACTCGCCGCGCTGGCGGTCGCCGGCGTCTTCGCGCTGCACCAGGTGTGGCGGCGGCCTTCGCTCGTCGCGACCGGGTTCTGTTGGGCGGCGTTGCTGCTGTTGCCGGTCTGCGGCCTGGTTCAGATTGGCGCCCAGTCGATCGCCGACCGCTGGCTCTTGCTTCCACTCGCCGGGCTCACAGCCGCGCTCGCACTGCTGCTGCCCGCCGGAAGGGTGCGCCTCGCCGTTGGAGTCGCAGCGGCAGGGCTGGCGAGCGTGGGAACGCGCGCTCAGCTGCATACCTTCGAGAGCAGCGAGGCCGTCTTCACCCGCGCGCTGGAGCTCGACGCCGACAACCCGTTGGTGTTGGTGAACCTCGGAACGCTCTACGAGCTGCGCGGCGAGGTGGCCCGTGCGCAAAAAAGTTACCGGCAGGCCGTCGCACTCAACCCGCGTTCGGCGCTGGCGGCGAACAACCTCGGAAGCCTGGCGGGCCAGGCGGGGCGCCTCGACGAAGCGAAGCGCTGGCTCGAGCGTGCGCTCGAGGCAGAACCCACCTTCGCCCCCGCGCACTTGAACCTCGCGCGCGTGTTGTGGCTCGAGGGGCGCCTCGATCTCGCCCTGCCGCACTACACGTCGGCAGCGCGGTTCGCCCCGTTGAGCGCTGCCGCGGCGCTTGGGCACGGTGCTGCGCTCCTCGCCAGACGCCGGCCGCAGGAAGCGCGCCTCGAGCTCGAGCGAGCCGTGGAGCTCGACCCTTCAGACGCCGAGGCCTGGGCGACGCTGGCCCGCGCGCGTGGCGCCAGCGGTGATGTGCGTGGCGCCGAAGACGCACGGGCACGCGTGCACGCCCTGCCCAACTCTCCACCACTTGCCTTCGTTGAGAAGCACTCTTCCGATTGAAAAGGAGCTCTGAGATGACGCGCCTTCCCCTCGGGTCGAACCTCGTATGGGCGCCCCTGATCGTGGTCACCACGCTGACGTCGCTGGCGCCGCGAGGCGCACAGGCGCAGAGCTGTGACGCGGGTTGTGGGCCCAACGCCTTGTGCGGCGACGCGGGTCTGTGCGCGTGCGCGCCGGGGAGTGCTCCGTTCGATGGCGGGGCTTGTGCGCCGTGCCCGCTGGGTACGTTTACGCCCGGGCCCGCCTTCGCCGCGTGTCTGCACTGCCCTCCGGGCACGTATTCTGGCGTGACCGGCGCGACATCGTGTTTGTTGTGCCCCGAGGGCACCAGCAACGCGTTGCCCGGCGCCGCAGGCTGCGACCCTTGTCCCCCCGGTCGATTCATGCCGGTGCTCGGCAGCAGCGCCTGCTGGGGCTGCCTACCGGGCACGTTCGTGGCGAGCTCAGGCGCGACGCAATGCGAACGGTGCGCAGCCGGCTCGTTCGCTGACACCTTCGGCTCGGATCACTGCAAGCTCTGCCCACCCGGCAGGTTCGCTCCCGACTCGGGCGCCGACACGTGTCAGGCGTGTGCGCCGGGCACCACTGCGCTCGACGCGGGTGCTGCAGCCTGTTCGCTCTGCGCTCCGGGTACAGCAGGCGCACTTTCCGGCGGAACTTGCGACGTGTGCCCGCCCGGCCAGTTTGCGCCGGCCTCGGGCTCGACGACCTGCCTGCTGTGTGGGCTGGGCACTTCCTCCAACGCCGGAGCGACCCAATGTCAGCCATGCGCGCCGGGGAGCTTTTCCGCGCAGCTCGGTGGCAGCTGTGACCTCTGCCCGCCCGGGCGCTTTTCGCCGACCTCGGGCTCCACGACATGTTCCGAGTGCACCGCGGGGTCGGCGGCGCCCTTGCCGGGCTCGCTGGCGTGCCTCGAGTGCCCAAGCGGCAGCGCGGCCTCGTCGCCCGCTTCGACCTCGTGCGCACCCTGCCCGCCGGGTGCGTTCGCCGACGACGCCGGCTTCGCGACCTGCCTGCCCTGCACGCTCGGGACGTTCGCCGGAGCTCCGGGCGCGGCAGTGTGCACAGTGTGCCCCGCAGGCACCTACGGCTCGTTTCCCGGCGGCACGAGCTGCCAGAGCTGCCCTTCGGGTACATTTTCCACGGGTGGCGCCGTGACGTGTTCATCGTGCGCGGCGTGCGACGACGGCGACGTGTGCACCATCGACACGTGTGCTCCGACTGGCTGCTCACATGCACCGCGGGCCGGCTGCGAAGATGACGCGGGCCACGATGGCGGCTTCGACGCTGGCGCGATCGGCGCAGACGCAGGTGGCGGAGCGGCAGGTGGCAGCGCGGGAGGGAACGTGGCCGGCGGTTCAGGCGGCGGCAACCCCGGCACTTCTGGCGGGGCCACCGCCGGTGGTGCGACGGCCGGTGGTGGTACGGGCGGCGGGGCGACTGGTGGCGGTGCCATGGCCGGCGGCGCTTCGACCGATGGCGGCGGAGCGGGCGGCGACTCCGAGAGTGTGGGCGGTTGCGGCTGTTCTGAGGGAGGCGGGCTGCTCATGTTGGCAGCGCTCGCGCTGTTGCGCGGCGTTCGACCGCCTCGCCGCCGCCCCGCCGGGTGAGCAGTCGTTGAGCGTGGGTCACCCGGGACCTGACGTCGGGCGCTACCCCACGGCCACCTCGATGTTCCCAGAGGTTCTGCGGGGGACCACACCTTGCTTCGGCGATCTGCGTGCGCTCTTTGCGGCGGTGGCGACTCCCGGGCGTCGTGATGCTCACCACGGCGTACCTGGGCGTCTTTTCAGCGACCTTCGGGCGTCTCGGCACGATGGGCGGCGCCCTCGCCGTATTGCCGGTCGCGGCGGCGGCGCTGGCGTTCGGGCTGAGGGCGGGGACGGGCGTCGCGTTGGCCGTGGCCGGCTTGACCTCGCTCGCTCGGCTCGTGCTCGATGCGCAGGCGGCCCTGTTCGACGGGCAGACGTTCGTCGGCGTCTTGAGCCTCGTGGTGGTCGCGGCGGGGGTTGGCTTTGCCCGTGACCTCAGCGTTCGGTTGGCGCGGCAGGAGCGGGAGCTGACCCGCAGCAAGGCAGAGCTGACGGCGCTGATCGACGCGATTCCCGACACCCTGGTGCGGGTCGACGAAGCGATGGTCGTGAGGTCGGCCTGGCGCCTCGACCTGATGCGCGGCGCCTGCCTGCGCACCCCCTCGGTCGGCTGCGCCATCGCCGACTGCGGCCGCCCCGAGGTGCTCGCCACGCTGGAGCCGCTGCTGCGGCAGGCAGCGCCGGGCGTGACCCCATCGGTCGAGCTCGAGATCACCGACGAAGGCACGAAGAAATACGTCGAGGCGAGGGTGAGCGTGACGTCGGCGGGCGACCGGCTGCTGGTGTTTCGCGACGTCACCCCGGCGAGAGAACTCCAGGTGCGGCTGCTCGCGGCGGAGCGCGGCCGCGCGCTCGCCGAGGCCCAGGCGCAGATTGACCAGGCGCAGCGGCTCGCGTCGCTCGGCACGCTCGCCGCCGGCATCGGCCACGAAATCAACAACCCGCTCACGTACCTCGTCAGCGTCATCGAGCTCTTGGCCCGCGAGCTCGCCAAGCCCCAGGCCGACGGCCGGCGCGTCACAGACATGCTCGCTGGCGCCCGCACCAGCGCCCACCGCATCGCCGGCATCGTGCGCGACATGCAGATGCTCTCGCGCAGCGGCTCCGGCGAGCGCGCTGCCCCGTTCGACGTGGCGCGCGCCGTGACCGCTGCCGCGAACCTCGCGAGCGTGGCCCTCAGAGAGCGGGCGCGCCTCGAGGTCGACGTCGAACGGGCTCCTGCCGTGCTGGGCTTCGAGGGCCGCTTGAGCCAGGTGCTGCTGAACCTCATCGTCAACGCCGCGCAGGCGATGCCGAACCGGCCGCTCGAGCAGAACCGCATCGTCGTGAGCGCGCGCGCCGACCACGACGGTCGAACCGTGCGCCTCTCGGTCGACGACAACGGGAGCGGCATGACCGACGAGGTCATCGCGCAGGCCTTCGACCCGTTCTTCACCACCAAGCCAGCGGGCGAGGGCACGGGCCTCGGTCTCGCCATCTCGCGCTCCCTCGTCGAAAAGATGGGAGGCTCTCTCACGGTCACGAGCGCGCCGGGGGTCGGCAGCACCTTCACGCTCAGTCTCCCGACGGCCTGAGGCGGGGTGAGCTTCCTGCCGAGGGTCTTTCGCGAGTAGCCGGTCTTCTTAGGCGATCTTCAGCCACTCTTCGACGGGCCCCGTGAGCCTCGCGGGCAGGTTCTTGCGCGTCTCGTTCGACCGGCACTTCGCCGGCACCGAAACCGGAACTGGAGACGACATTGAAAACTTCACCCTTCTCGCGCGGTCTGGCGCTGCTGCTCTGCGTGAGCTCCAGCGCGGCGTTCGCGACGCGCGACACCCACGAGGTCATCGTTCAGCTCGCCCAGGAACCCACGATGCTGAAGGCCGGCATACGGGTCGACCTCGACGTCGAGCTGACGGCCGCCCGCGGTGGAAACCTGACCAGCCTGGGCGTCGTGCCCAACGCGGGCTGGGTGCTGCACGGCCTGTCGACCACCGCGCTCACCCTGAAGGCGCGGGCCCCGCAGAAGGTGCGGGTCTCGGCCACTCCGAACGACCCGTCGAAGCCGCTGACGTTCGTGTTCGCGCTCGACGGAGTCGCAGGCGCCGCCGCCCTCGACCTCTCGCCCGCCCACCTCGAGCCGGTCATTCGGGTGCAGACCCTGGAGTCGCTCCCCTCGGGCACCGCCGTGCCGGCTCTGCCCCTGTCGCTGCTCGCACCCGCGCCGGCCTTCACGCCCGCCCCCATCGGCGCGCTCCCGCCGCCGCCGGTTGGCTCCATCACGCGCAAGGTCACGGTGCGCGGCCAGCTGGTCTACCTGCGCCGTGACGGCATCAACCTCGGCGCCGACGGCGCGACGATTCGGGTGCTCGACCGTGTCGGCCCCGTCGAAGTGCAGCAGGGCACGACCACCACCGATGCGTTCGGCCGGTTTTCGCTGAGCTTCGACTGGGTCTTCTGCCCCGTCTGCAGAAACCCGAACGTGGTGGTGCGCGCCGAGAGCGGCAGCGCCCACGCCTCGGTGAAGGTCGCGGCCATCGCGCGCGCCTACGCGTGGGAGTCGGGCACCCGCGGCGCGACCGAGGGCAACACGACCGTCGACTTCGGCGTGCTCCGCGCTTCGAGCAACCCGCAGGCGCTGCACATTCTCACCGACCTCACGCGCAGCTGGCGCTACCTCAAGGTGGCCCAGGGCTACGACCTGCCGTTCGTCGACGTGCGCTGGCCCGACGACGACCGCGGCAGCGCGTACAACGCGATCTTCCGTCAGCTGTACATCTCGACTTCGCGCGAGTGGGACGAGACGACCCACGCACACGAGCTCATGCACCACTGGGCCGCCCAGCACTCGTCGAACGAGGCGCCCGACTACTGCAACGGCATCTGCGACGGCCCGGCGGTGGGGCTCGACCCGGCGTGCGGTCACTGCGGCTGGTGCCCCGAGACCGACCACGACGCGTTCGGCGAAGGCATCGCGAACTGGTTCGCCGATTTCATGACGCGCGTCGACCTGCCCACGTACGGCGTGGCGCCGCTCACCACCCGCTCGAGCGAGATGCTGCAGCAGTGCTCTGCGCTCGGCGCTCAGGGCGACCCGACCATCACCGAGAACTTCTTCGCCGGGCTGCTCGGCGACATCGAAGACCCGGCACAAGACGCAGAGCCCACGATGCCCGGGCAGATCGACGCGCTCGCGCTCGGCCCTGACCTCATCTTCGAGGTGGCCGACCTGTTCGACACGCGCTCGCCGCTCGACTTCATCGCGAGGTTCCGTTCGCACGTGCCTGCGCTCGCGACGCCGCTGTGGAAGACCGCGGCCAACAACGGCTACCGCGTCGGCGCAGACCCCTGCGTGCAGAACGTGCCGCCGAGCCACTGGCGCGGCGCCTACTTCCTGGGCAAGGGCACCAGCTCGACGCCCATCGCGGTGCGCGCCGACGCCGACGTGCAGTTCGACTTCGGTCAGGGCTCGCCGCACGCCGAGTGTGGCCTGCCGCCCGACGACTTCACGGTGGTGTGGTCGCGGAGGCTCTTCACCGAGGCAGGCGCATTTCGCGTCATCGTCACCGCCGACGACGGTGTGAAGGTCTTCGTCGACGGCGCGCTCGTCATCGATCGCTGGCAAGACCAGTCGGCGACCACCTTCACCGCCGACGTCACGCTCACCCGGGGCGAGCACGACGTGCGCATCGAGTACTACGAGCGCACGGGCGACGCCGTCGCGCGCTTCACGCTGCAGCCGCTCTGCTCGTCGCCGGTGCTCGCGAACCGGTGGCGAGGTGAGTACTTCGCCGGCCGCTCGTTCACCGGCGCGCCGCTCGTCACGCGCGACGACAGCAGCGCGGCCGGGCTCTGGCTCGACTTCGGCAACGGCAGCCCCTCACCCCAGTGCGGCGTGCCCGCCGACGACTTCGCGGCGCGCTACATGCGCAGCGACGTCTTCAACAGCGGCGTTCACCGCTTCTCGGTCACGGCCGACGACGGCGTGCGCCTGTGGGTCGACAGCGCGCTCATCATCGACAAGTGGCTCGACCAGGCGCCGACGACGTACACGGCCGACCTCTGGCTCGCGGCCGGCTTTCACTCGGTGCGCGTCGAGTACTACGAGCGCGGCGGCGGCGCGGTCGTTCGTGCGAGCTGGGTGCGTCTGCCCTAGAGCTCGGCGCCAGACGGCGTAAGGTGGGCGCGAGCATGGCGAAGCGCTCCAGGCCGAAGGCCCGTCAGCCCATCACCCGCGAGCGGGCGCTCGATGAAGCGGTGCGGCTCGCCGATGCGGGCGGGCTGCACGAGCTGTCGATGCGCAAGCTCGCGCAGCGGCTCGGCATCGAGGCGATGTCGCTGTACCACCACGTGCCGAACAAAGACGCGATTCTCGACGGCATGGTCGACCGCGTCTTCGCCGAGCTCGAGCTGCCGAAGCCCGACGGCGACTGGAAGCGGGCGATGCGCGCGCGGGCCCACGCGCTGCTCGGCGCGCTGCGTAGGCACCCGTGGGCCGTGAGCCTGCTCGAGTCGCGGCGCACACCCGGCCCCGCCACGCTCGCGCATCACGACGCCGTGCTCGGGGCCCTGCGCGCCGGCGGGCTCTCGCTCGAGCTGACGGCGCACGCGTACGCGCTGCTCGACAGCTTCATCTACGGCTTCGCGCAGCAAGAGCAGGTGCTGCCGTTCGAGGCGGGCGACGAGGTCGAGACGCAGGCGCTGGCGAAAGAGTTTTTTGCGCAGCTGCCGCCGGGCGCGTTTCCGCACCTCGCCGAGCTCACGCTCGGGCACGTGCTCGAGCCCGGCTACACGTACGCGAAGGAGTTCGAGTTCGGGCTCGAGCTGATTCTCGAGGGGCTCGAGCGGAAGAGAACGTGAACGGTGGACCGTTGACGTCGTCGGCTTCTAGCGACGGCGACGCTCGTCGTCTTCGCGGCGACGGCGCTCGTCTTCGTAGCGGCGGCGGTCGTCTTCCTGCCGGCGTCGCTGCTGCTCGTCGAGCTGGCGGCGGTACTCCTGGTCGCGGCGCTGACGTTCGTCGGTCTGGCGGCGGTACTCCTGGTCGCGGCGCTGACGTTCGTCGAGCTGGTCGCGGTACTCACGGTCGAGCCGCTGCCGCTCGTAGCGGGCATCGTCGTCTTCACGGCGGCGGCGCTCGGTCTCTTGCTGGCGCTGCACCCAGTCGCGGTCGAGGCGCCGGCGCTCTTCTTCCTGACGGCGGCGCTGCTGCTCCCAACGGCGGTTTTCGTCTCCGCGCCGCTGGTCGCGGCGGGCCTGCTCTTTCACCCGCTGCTCGCGCCAGTGGTCGGCCTCGCGGTTTCGCCGGCGCTGCTCGGTCGCGCCGTCTTGCGCGTCCCACGTCTGCTGCTGGTACATCTGCCGCTCGAGCCGCTGCAGCTCGGCGTCGAAGCTCGCGTTGCCGTAGTTCACGTACTGCGCGCTCGCTGCCGAAGGCAGCGCCACCATGCCGATCGCCAGCAGCGCCCGAATCACGCCTACATTATCGGACAAATTCCCACCACGGTTGCTCGCCAATTTGTTCAGTCAATGCAGTGGCTTAGGTTCGTCTTCCGACATGGCAACAGGCCGCGCGACATCTCGTCTTATCGTGGCCCTTGCCTGCGCCCATGACCGTCGCTTCTCTGGTGGTCCTCACCATCGCTGCTGCTGAGACGCTGACCGGCAACTGGAGCGGTGCGCGCGACGAGCTGGCCGACATCGGGCTCACGTTCGACGTCGCGTTCACGACCGAGACGTTCTACGTGCTGCCGAAGCAGGCGGGCGCGCTGATGGGGCACCTCGACCTCGCGCTCACGGTCGACACGGGCAAGCTCGGGCTGTGGCCGGGCGGCAAGCTGTATGTGCTGGGGCAGGTGAACGAGGGCGACGGCGTGAACGCGCTGGTCGGCTCGCAGAACGAGATCAGCAACCTCGAGGCGCGTGGCTTCACGCAGGTGGCCGAGGCTTTCTACGAGCAGACCCTGTGGGAAGAGCGCATTCGCTTCCGCATCGGCAAGCAGGACTCGAACCGCGACTTCGGCACGCCGCGCTACGCGGGCAACTTCATCAACAACAACTTCGGCATGTACCCGACGGCGCTCTTGCCCAGCTACCCCGCCCCCGGCCTCGGGGCCACGGCCACCGTCGACCCCCTCTGGTGGCTCTCGCTGCGAGCGGCTGTGTACCAGGGCACGCCGCAGATTGGCGGCTTCAGCCTCTCACCCGACGAGGGGGCCATCGGCGTCGGCGGCGTCGCGCTCAAGCACGTCTTCCCCGGCCGGCACGGCGGCACGACGAGCCTCGGCGGCTGGGCGCACACCAACGGCGAGTGGGGGGTGATGTTCCAGAACGACGAGCGCATCTACTCTCACCCCGAGAACCCCGATGACGGCCGCGGGCTGAACTTCATCACGCGGTTCAGCTGGTCGAAGACGTCGGTCTTTCCTCCGCTCTACCTGGGGGCTTCGCTCGCCTGGCACGGCCTGTGGGCGCGCGACAACGACACGGTCGGGGCGGGGTTCGGCTACTTCCAGCGGCAGGGTGGGGGCGAGGAGCTCTTCTTCGAGGTCTTCTACAAGGCGCGCCTCACCCACTGGCTGAGCGTGCAGCCCGACGTGCAGGTGTACCGGGTGAACGAGGCGCCCTCGGCGCTGTTCGGGCTGCGGGCGAAGCTGAAGATTTGAGGCCCGGCGGCGTGGCAGCCGCGAAGGTGGTGTGGCGAAAGTGTGACGGTGCGAGGGGCGATCTTCCGGTGGCGAATATTTCGCCTCGCTCACAATTATTTACGGGTCGGTAACCTCGGGCTAGGTTCCGGCCGGCGACTTGCACTTTTCCCAGAGGAAATGACGATGTTCGATTGGCTTCACACGCTGTTCTCGCGAGACCTCGCGATTGATCTGGGAACCGCGAACACCCTCATCTACGTGCGGGGCGTCGGCATCGTCTCCAACGAGCCATCTGTGGTCGCCGTGCAGCAGGACGCGCGGGGCGGCAAGAAGGTGCTCGCGGTCGGCAAAGAAGCGAAAGAGATGTTGGGCCGCACGCCGGGCAACATCGTCGCGATTCGCCCGATGAAAGACGGCGTCATCGCCGACTTCGAGATTACGGCGGCGATGCTGCGCTACTTCATTCAGAGCGCGCACAACCGCAAGACGCTGGTGAAGCCGCGCATCATCATCGGCATCCCCTCGGGCATCACCGAGGTCGAGCGGCGCGCGGTGCGTGAGGCCGCCGAAAACGCGGGCGCGCGCGAGGTGTATTTGATCGAGCAGCCGATGGCTGCGGCGATCGGCGCGGGCCTGCCGGTGACCGAGCCGAGCGGCAACATGATCGTCGACATCGGCGGCGGCACGTCAGACGTCGCCGTCATCTCGCTCGCCGGCATCGTGTACGCGAAGAGCGTGCGCATCGGCGGCGACAAGCTCGACGAGGCGATCATTCAGTACGTGAAGCGCAAGTACAACCTGCTCATCGGTGAGCGCACCGCCGAGCTCATCAAGATGGGCATCGGCACCGCGTACCCGACCGACGAAGTGATGACGATGGAGATCAAGGGCCGCGACCTGGTGGCCGGTGTTCCGCGCACGCTGTCGATCACGAGCGACGAGATTCGCGACGCGCTCGCCGAGCCGGTGAACGGCATCGTCGAGGCGGTGAAGATGACGCTCGAGCGCACGCCTCCCGAGCTCGCCGGCGACATCGCCGACCGCGGCATCGTGCTCGCCGGTGGCGGCGCGCTGCTCAAGAACCTCGACACCCTGCTCCGCGAAGAGACCGGCCTGCCCGTGTTCCTCGCCGAAGACCCGCTGTCGAGCGTCGTGATGGGCGCCGGCAAGGCGCTCGAGTCTTTGGACATCCTCCGCCAGGTCTGTCAGCCCGGCTGAGAACGGCGCGCCTCGCGGCCGGTATGCGGCGCGCTCCGTTCGCGCGGTGATCGGGCCCGCCTCCGCTGCACCCGGCGACCCCCTCGGGGGTCAG
>JAEUJP010000155.1 GCA_016793725.1 Myxococcaceae bacterium
TGAGCTTCTCGCCGCTGTACGCGCCCATCAGCGCCAGCACGAACGCGATGCCGCCACCCACCAGCACCTTCGAGAACGTGAACTGCATGAACACGGTGGGCATGAAGAACGACATCATGAACACCACCAGCACCGAGATGAACGCGCCGATCGCCGGCTCTTTGAGGCGCACGCCCGGCGACAACAAGCCGACCAGCACGCCGCCCAGGTAGAAGCTCACGAGGTGCAGAATCATCTGGGTCTGCAGGTGCCACATCGGCGACACGTAGGCGCCGGAGACCATCGGCGCGAGCCACTGCCCGATGACCAGCTCGACCCCGAGAAACAACACCACGCTGCACAAGGTCCAGCCGGTGGAAAATGGGCGTGAGGGCACGGCGCAACTCGACCTGTGGCCACCGCCCGAACGCCCGTCAAGCCGGCGCGCTCTTCGCCTCGCACGCCGCGCCCATCGTGCGCAGCCAGCGCACGTGCGACAGCAGCGCGCACCGCGCCGTCGGGTACGACGAATACGGCACGCCGAACTCTTCGCACGTCGCCCGAACGATGGGCGCGAGCGCCGGCAGGTGCAGGTGACACACCTTGGGGAACAGGTGGTGCTCGACCTGATAGTTGAGCGCGCCCGTGTACCAGGTCACCCACGCGCTGCCCTGAGCGAAGTCGGCCGTCGTCGTCACCTGGTGCTCGGCCCACGTGCTCGCGCCCCGCACCCCGCGCGCCTGAAACTTCACCTGCTCGACCACGTGCGCCATCTGGAACACCGAGGCCATCACCAGGCTCAACGTCACCGAGGCCACCGCCCAGGCCGCGACCGCGTTGCCCACCGGGTGCAAGAGGCACGGAATCAAGACAGACCAGCTCAAGAAGAAGAGCTTGCCGCCCACGAACTGCACCAGCTTCAGCCCGCGCGGGCGGGGAATTCGCTGGCCCCCCACCGCACCGTTTGCCACGTCTCGAAAGTCGTCGAACAGCCACTTCAACGCCAGAAACGAATACAGGAACCAGATGTACACGTGCTGAAACCGCTGGTACCCGTGGTGGCTCTGGTCGGGCGCCAGCCGGCACAGCGGCTGAATGTCGATGTCGGCGTCGAGCCCCACACAGTTCGGGTTCGAGTGGTGAAAGACGTTGTGCTTCCACGCCCACACGTACGAGCTCGCGCCGATGCTGTCCATCGCCGCGGCCGCCAGCCAGTTCGTGCCCGAGCGCGTCGAGTAGGCCCCGTGGCCGCCGTCGTGCTGCACGTTGAACCCGACCGCCGCCATCGCGAAGCCCAGCGAGATGCACGCCAGCGCCACCTGCCACCACGTCGACGCCGCCAGCAGCCCGAACAGGTACGAGCCCACCAGCCACGTGTAGATGATCGCCGTCTTCAGCTTCATGCCTCGCGCGCGCTGCGGCGACAGCCCCGTTCGCGCGAAGTACGCATCGACCCGCTCGTTCAGCGCCGCGTGAAACTCGCCGTGCGGCAGGTAACGACTCAAGGGGTGACCGCGTGTGTAGGCATTCGCCTTCGTAGCACGGCCCGCCCTGCCAGCCTAACGGGGCTCCGTCACACCTTCTCGGCCTGCACCCGCCCGAACAACCCCTCGGGCCTGAACAGCAGCACCAGAATCAAGAACCCGAACGCGACCCCGTCGCGCCAGCTGCTGACCGTGTAGCCGGCCACGAACTCTTCGCACAGGCCCAGCGCCAGCGCGCCGACGACGGCGCCCGGCACGTGCCCGATGCCGCCGATGACCGCCGCCACGAACGCCTTCAGGCCCACCATCAGCCCCATCATCGGCTCGACCTTGCGGTCTTTGATGGCGAACAAGATGCCCGCGGTCGCCGCGAGCGCCGAGCTCAGCGCGAACGTCAGCGCGATGACCCGGTCGACCGGTATGCCCATCAGCGCGGCCGTGCGGTGGTCGAAGCTGACCGCGCGCATCGCGCGCCCGAACTTCGTCTTGAAGACGAGGTACTGCAGCCCAATCATCAGCGCCGCTGCGATCAGCACCGAGATGACCTGCCAGTTCCACACGATGACACCCTCGTCTTCGGTGCCGAGCGTGAACCACTGCGCGCGGGGGATGATCGCGGGGAAGTAGCGCGCCGTCGCGCCCGGCAGAATCGACCACTCGCGGTCGAACAGGTTGACCGTCAGCTTCAGCTGAAAGCTGTACGAGATGCAGAACGAGATGCCGATGGCCGTGATGAGCGCCGTCAGCCGCGGGCGGTCGCGCAGCGGCCGGTAGGCGAACCGCTCGATGGCGAGGCCCAACAGCGCGCAGAACCCCATCGCCACCGTGAACACCAGCAGCGCCACCCACCACGCCCCCAGCACGTCGCTGCCGAGCAGAAACGCCACCGCGTAGCCGACGTAGACGCCGACCATCATCACGTCGCCGTGCGCGAAGTTGATGAGCTTCAGCACGCCGTAGACCATCGTGTAGCCCAGCGCGACGAGCGCGTAGACCGTGCCCGCCGCGAGGCCGTTCAGCAGGTGCTGAATGAGCGAGTACAAAGTGCGACCTGCCTCAGGGGTTGACGGTCGCGACGTACTTGAACTTGCCGTCTTTCACCTGCAGCACCACCGCCGGCTTCTCGGCGTCACGCTTGCTGTTCAGCGTGATGGTGCCGGCGACGCCCGGGAACTCTTTCGTCGACGCGATCGCGTCGCGCAGCGCCGGGCCGTCGAGCGAGCCCGCCCGCTTCATCGCCTCGATGCCCACGCGCGCCGAGTCGTAGCCGAGCGCCGCGAGCGAGTCGGGCACCACCTTGTACTTCGCCTGGTACTTCTTGATGAAGTTCTGCACGTTCGGCGACGGGTCTTCGGCCGAGTAGTGGTTCGAGATGTACGAGCCTTCGATCGCCTTGCCGCCCAGCTCGAACAGGGGGGGCCCGTCCCACCCGTCGCTGCCCATCAGCACCACCTTCATGCCCAGCTCTTCAGCCTGCTGCGCGATCGCGCCCACGTCGTTGTAGTACCCGGGAATGTAGAGCCCCTGCGGCTTCAGCTTCTTGAGGGCCGTCAGCTGCGCACGAAAGTCGGTGTCGCCCTTCGAGTACGACTCGATCGCCACCACCTTGCCGCCCATCTCGCTGAACTTCTGCTCGAACACCTCGGTCAGCCCCACCGAGTACGCGCTCTTCACGTCTTTCAGAATCGCCGCCGTGTTGAACTCGAGCTTCTCGCGCGCGTACTTCGCCATCACGTAGCCCTGAAACGGGTCGATGAAGCACACCCGAAAGATGTAGTCGCCGACCGCCGTCACCGACGGGTTCGTCGACGACGGTGAAATCATCGGCACCTTCGCCTCTTGCGCCTTCGGCGCCATCGCCAGCGAGTTCGACGACGCCACCTCGCCCAAGATCAGCTTCACCTTGTCTTGCGTCAAGAGCCGCGTCACCGCGCTCGCCGCCTCTTCGGGCTTGCTCTGGTCGTCGTACACCCGCACCGCGAGCTTCTTGCCCTTCACGCCGCCCGCCTCGTTCGCCTCTTCGATCGCGAGCTCGATGCCGTTCTTCGTCGAGATGCCGAACGCGGCCTCGGCCCCCGTCAGGCTCCCCACCTCGCCAATCAAGATGACGTCGTCGCCGCCGCCCGCCGCCTGCGCCGAAGACGCGTCGGGCGCGCCCTTCGAGCCGTCGGTCGTCGTCGTCTTCTTCTCACAGCCGAAAAGCGCGAAGCACAGCACGGCCAGGGCGGTCTTTCGCATGGCCGCGGCTCATAGCCCGAAACTCAAGCCCCCGTCTTGTTGATGATGCGGTTCACGAGCAGCCGCAGCGCCTGCGCATCGAACGGCTTCTCGAGCCGCGGGTTCGTCGTCAGCTCGAAGAACGCGCGCGACGACGCCGTGAACGCGCCCGCCGTCAGAAACACCATGCGCTTCGCCAGGTCTGCCGCGACGTTGTGGAGCTCCCAGTACAGGTCGAGCCCGCTCATCTGAGGCATCATCACGTCGCACAGAATCACGTCGTAGCGCTCGCCGCCCTTGATGCGCTCGAGCGCCGCGAGCGCCGACGTCACCACCTCGACCTCGTGCTGGCTCGACAAGATTCGGCGCACGAACGTGCCCACCATCGGCTCGTCGTCGATGCTCAAAATTTTGCCGCGGTGCACCGGCAGGTGGTCACCCGCCTCGGGCGACGTCACCAGCGTCACCGTCGCCGCCGCCGGCAACGACACCATGAACGCCGAGCCCTTGCCGACCTCGGTGCGCACCGCGATGGTGCCGCCCATCGACGTCACGATCTGATGCGCGATGCTGAGGCCGAGCCCCATGCCCTCGCCGGTCGGCTTCGTCGAGAAGAACGGGTCGAAGATGTGCGGCAGGTTCTCGGGCGTGATGCCGCAGCCGGTGTCCGACACTTCGACCTCGACGAAGCCCTCGCGGCCGCTGCGCGCCGTCACCCGAATCTCGTTGCCCTCGGCGTTGCCGTCTTCGATCGCCTGCGCCGCGTTCACCAGCAGGTTCAAGAACACCTGACCCAACCGCGCCTCGTTGCCGTGCACCGCCGCCACCGCGTCGAGGTTCTTCACCAGCCGCGCGCGGTGCCGAATTTCGTTCTGCGCCATGCGCATCGACAGCTCGAGCACCTGGTGAACGTTGATGGGGCCGGCCGCGTCGCGCTCGGAGTTGCGCGCGAACACCTTCAGGTCGCGAATGATGTGCTTCACCCGGTCGCACGCCGCCGCCGCGTCGCGCAGCTCGTCGCGCAGGTGCTCGACCGTGTCTTTTTCGACGCCCTTCTCGGCGAGCGCCTCGGTGTCTTCTTGCGCGAGCTGCAGGTTCACCAGCACCGCCGCGAGCGGGTTGTTGATCTCGTGCGCGACGCCCGCCGCCAGCGTGCCCACCGACGTCAGCCGGTCGGCCAACATCATCTGCTGCTGAATCGTCGCGCGCACGCGCTCGGCCGAAGCGCGCTCGGCGGCCTCGCGCAGCAGGCGCTCGTTCGCCGAGTACAGCTTCATCTGCGTCGTCGTCTCGCGGCACATCGCCGCGACCTGGTCGCCCACGGGGAAGATCGAGATCGCGAACTGCCGCTGCTGGCCCCCCACCTCGATGCTCTCGTCACCGTGCACCGGCTGCTTCGTCTCGAGCGCCCGCTGATACAACGGCAGCCAGTGCGCGTCGGCCGCGAACGCCGCGCCGAAGTGCTCTTCGAAGTGACGGTTCGACCACGTCAGCTCGTTCTTCGCGTTCACCGACCAGATGGGCTGGGCGATGTTGCTGGCGATCGCCAGCAGCACGTCGGCCGGCGCGCTCATGGCACCACCAGCGTGAAGCCGAGGGCGGCGATGCCGACGTAACGCACCGGCTCGAGCACGCGCACCCACGCGCGGCCCTCGAGCACGCCGCTGATGCCCGCGAGCGTGAAGTAGATGGCCGCCACCACACAGGCGACCTGCAGCCACGACAGCTCGCCGCCCCACATCAACATCGAGAACGTCGCCACCGCGAGCATCGCAAACCAGAACACCGCATACGCCTGACTCACGCGCGACGGCGTGACCGTATATTTCTGCTGCTCGGCGCGGGTCTGCGGGGCCTGTCTGTGCGCCGTCATCCACCTGGGGCACCAGCCGGGCTTGCGAAACACCACCTGCACCGCCTGCCACAGGTTCGGCGCCTGGCGCGCCGTGCGGAACAGGCCGACGTACCCCGCGAGCTGCGCCCACACCGGGTTGAAGCTGCCGAACGCGTGGGTCGTGCCGTACACCGGCTCGACGGTCTCGGGCTCCCAGGTGCCGAACAACCGGTCCCACACCGTCAGCGTCGCCGCGTAGTTCTTGTCGAGGTACCGCACGTTGATGGCGTGGTGCACGCGGTGGGCCGACGCGTCGTTGAAGAGCAGCTCGAAGCGCGGCAGCGGGGGTACGAGCTCGGTGTGAATCCAGAACTGGTAGAGGGTCGAGAGCGCAGCCGCGACTCCGAACGGCAGGGGGCCGACCCCCGCGAACGCCAGCACCACGTAGAACGGAAAGCTGGTGGCCGTCGTCGTCACCGACTGCCGGAGCGCGACCGCCAGGTTGTAGTCTTCGCTCTGGTGATGCACGACGTGCGCCGCCCACAAGAGGTTCACCTCGTGTGAGAGCCGGTGCCACCAGTAGTAGAGAAAATCGACGCCGACGAAGGCGAGCACCCACTGGGCCCAGACCGGCAGGGTGACGAGGCGGGCGTGCTCGAACACCCACGCGTACGCCGCGAGCAAGAACCCCGAGTAGAGAAGTACCCCCATCTGTTGGCCGACACCGCAGCCCAGATCGCACAGGGCGTCGGGCAAGCGGTAGACCTTTCGCTTCCTCGCGTGCGCGACGGCGACCTCCACGCCGATGAGCAGGAAGAAGAAGGGTATTGCGAAGGCGATGAGGTTGGGGCCCATCGAGACGGGCGCATCCTATGAGAGCCGGGTGCAAAAGCGCAGTCAGGTCGGTTTCAACCCCGGGACACTCGCCGACTGAAGAATCAGAGCCGCGCCACCCGCGCAGCCGCAGAAAGCCCATCGATGTGGGCGCTCAAGGCTCGGCGATGCTCGATGCGCTCTGCGGGTCGCGCACCGTGCGCGTGACGAAGTCGGCGGCGTTGTCGTTCGAGTCGTGGGCGTTG
>JAEUJP010000156.1 GCA_016793725.1 Myxococcaceae bacterium
TTCAAGGTCTCGAACCCTCTCTTCGAGGCGGGCCTCGTCGAGGCCCGCGACATGTGGATGGTGGGCGGCGGCAGCGCGGTCTACCGCTGGGTCAACGGCACGTTCGGGCCGATGACGAGCCCGATGACGAGCGGGTTTCTCGCGGTCGCGGGCACGTCGGCGAGCGACGTGTGGCTCGGCGGCTTCGACTCGCCCGAGGTCACCCACTTCAACGGCACCGGCTACGAGCAGCTGACCACCGACGCTGGCGGCAACGCGATCGACGGCATCTTGGCGTTCGCCCCAGACGAGGCGTACCTGGCCGACGGCACGGCGCTGTTCCGGTTCGACGGGGGGAGCTGGGAGTACGTGTTCGACGTCGGGGGCAACGAGTACATCGAGGCGCTGTGGGGCACGCCCGGCGTGCCGCTGGCCCTGCCGGTGAACGGGCTCTTGTACGAGTACCCGAGCAGCGCGCCGCCGGTTCAGCTGCCGGGCTTTGCGGCCGACGAGGTCACCGGCATGAAGGTGCTGCCCACGGGCGAGGCGTGGGCGGTGGGCACGCGCTCGAAGGTGGCCCGGCGTTTCGTCGACGGCGGCTGGGTGGGGCTGCCGGTGACGATACCGCCGTTCACGAACACCGACCTGTGGAGCGTGCACGCCGACTCGATCAGCGAAGCGTGGATCGTGGGTGAAGAGGGCGCCATTCTGCACTGGCGCGAAGACGCCGGGTGGACACAGCACCGCGCGCTGCCGGTCTTCGACGCCGGCTTCACCACCAACAACGACATCTACTGGTTCGACATCGAGGCCTCGGGCAAAGACCTGTGGCTCGTCGGCGGCAAGGGCAACATGGGCAGCGGCAACTACGACGCCGGCGTCGTGACCCACCTGCGCCTGCCGTGATCTTCGAAGCCTGACACTTCTTCACAGACAGGCCGCCTCGCCGTGCGCACACTCATCTTCATGAGCAAGCTCGGCAAGCGCAGCACGGCAGAAGAGGCGTTGCAGGGGCAGAGCCTGAAGGGCAAGACGGCCATCGTGACGGGCGCGAGCTCGGGCCTCGGCATCGAGACCACGCGCGTGCTCGCGCTGGCCGGCGCGAACGTGACGCTGGCGGTGCGCAACGTCGAGGCGGGCGAGAAGGTGAAGGCGCAGCTGGCCGCGGCGCTGCCTGCGGGCTCGGGCCAGCTCGACGTGAAGGCGCTCGACCTGTCTGACCTGTCGTCGGTGCGCACGTTCGCGGCGGCGAGCGGCGACGGCCCGCTCGACCTGCTCATCAACAACGCGGGCATCATGGCGCCCCCGCTCGGCGTGACGGCCCAGGGCTGGGAGTCGCAGCTCGGCACGAACCACCTCGGCCACTTCTTGCTGACGCTGCTGCTCGAGAAGCGGCTCAAGCAGTCGCCGGCCGCGCGCGTCGTCACGCTGTCGAGCGACCTGCACCGCCGCGGCAAGGGCGCGTCGGTGCTCACCACGCTCGAGACCGACCGCGGCTTCACCCAGCGCAAGTACGCCGGGTTCGCGCAGTACGGCGACTCGAAGCTCGCGAACGTGCTGTTCGTGAAGGGCCTCGCGAAGCGGCTGCCCGCGAACGTGAAGGCGTTTTCGGTGCACCCCGGCGTCATACCCACCAACCTCTCGCGCTCGATGTTCGGCGCCGCCGTGTTTCGGGCGGTCGGCAGGCTGTTCATGAAGAGCGTCGAGCAGGGCGCGGCCACCACCGTCTACGCCGCTTCGGCGCCCGAGCTCGAAGGGCAGAGCGGCGCGTACCTGTCTGACTGCCACGTCGAGACGCCGCTGCACGAGGCGCTCGACGAGACGCTGGTCGAGCGTGCGTGGGCGCTGTCGCAGAAGGCCGTCGAGCCGTACCTGCGCAGCTGAGCGCGGTGGTAGTCAGCTCACGGCGGCACGATGCCCGCCATGTTCGGCACCGTCATCGGCGCGGCCGTGTTGCAGCCCGGGATGGCGCTCGTGCAGCCGGTCGTGATGGTGAAGTTCGAGAGCGTCGACATGCCCTGCCACGCCTGAATGGGGATGCTGAGACCCGACGCGCTGAACGTGCCGTTGTCGACCCGGGGGATGCGCACGAAACACGCGTTGCGGTCGGTCGTGTAGACCGCGCCCGTCGAATTCAGCAGCGCCTGCAGGCCCGTGACCTGCGACCAGCCGAGGTGGTTCACCGAGCACGACACGCCCGTCGGCAGCCAGAACGAGAGCACCACGAAGTCGTTCGCCGGCACCTGGTACGCCCAGACCGCGACGGTCGCCGGCACGATGCCGTTCGCGAAGCGGTGGTGCCAGCCGAGGTGCGAGGGCGCCGCGAGCTGCGCGGCGTCGAACTCGGTCGTCGTCGAGTACCAGTTTTCGCCCAGCGTGTTGCCCGCGAAGTCGTACACGCTCACGCGCGTGTTCAGCTTCGGCGTCACCGCGACGGCCGCGACGCTCTGCGTGCCGGTGAGCGGGCAGACGGTGAGGTTCCAGTCGGGGTCGGTGCTGCAGCCCGGGCCGAGGCGCCAGGCGCTCGTGAACGCCGAGCCCACCAGGCGCGGGCCGGGCGGCAGGCCCGCGATCGCGCCGCCGGTCGCCGTGCCGTCGGTGTCGATGAAGTTGAAGTTGCGGCTCGACAGGGTGCCGCTGTCGTCGTGGCAGAAGCGCTGCGAGTCGGCGACGTTGTCGTAGAAGACCCGCGCGGTCGCGCTCATGCGCTGCGGTACCCACTCGTCGGAGTGCACCATCGTCGCGAACACACAGTTGTCCTGGCTCGGCAGCGGGCCCGCGGTCGGCGAAGGCTGAATGTTCCGGAACACGAGATCGCTCAGCAGCGTCAATGTCCACGAGTCGTAGAAGCGAAAGCCCCAGCGAAACCGGTTGCTCACGGGGTTCTGGGTGCGGCCCACCACCACCGCGCTCTGAATCGACGCGTTGCCGAACACGTTCGCGAGCAGGCCCGAGTCGGCCAGCTCGGTGTTCACCAGCCGCGAGCCCTTGCCCCAGTGCGAGATGCCGGTGCGGCACAAGAACAGCTTCGAGCCCGCGAAGACGTCGTTGTTCGGCCGCTCTTCGTTGCCCGAGGTCGGTCTGCCGCTCTGGTACTGCAGCTTCGGCTGACCCATGACGTCGACCACCTTCAGCACGCCGCCGGCGTAGATGCAGCCTGCGTTGCCGTTGCTCCACAGGTAGCCGGCGGTGTGGCCCGTGTTCCCCTCGAAGTGGCTCACGCCGTAGTTGATGGGGAAGATGCGGTCGGGGCTGCCGCCGAGCGCGCGCGGCAGATTCGGAAACGAGTAGGCCGCGAACCCGCCCGACGACGCGTTGCCGA